>CAJXVZ010000002.1 GCA_913062845.1 uncultured Psychroflexus sp. | reverse complement strand
TCCTGGGGCTGGAGAAGGTCCCAAGGGTTGGGCTGTTCGCCCATTAAAGTGGCACGCGAGCTGGGTTCAGAACGTCGTGAGACAGTTCGGTCTCTATCTACAGTGGGCGTTAGAAATTTGAGTGGATCTGACTCTAGTACGAGAGGACCGAGTTGGACAAACCTCTGGTGTATCTGTTGTCACGCCAGTGGCATAGCAGAGTAGCTACGTTTGGAGTGGATAAGCGCTGAAAGCATATAAGCGCGAAACCCACCACAAGATGAGATTTCTTTTAAGGATCCCTGAAGACTACAGGGTAGATAGGCTATAGGTGTAAAGGCAGTAATGTCATAGCCAAGTAGTACTAATCATCCGTTTAACTTTTTAATACCGTCAAGTTTTTTTATCTGTACAATATGTTAACTTATTAGTGTTCTATGGCAATAGAATCCCTTTAACAAGAATACTTGTTTGAGGACATCCAAACAAATGGATGTAAAAACTTAAGGTGACTATAGCAATGGGGCTCACCTCTTCCCTTTCCGAACAGAGAAGTTAAGCCCATTAGCGCCGATGGTACTGCAATCCGTGGGAGAGTAGGTCGTCGCCTTCTTTAAATATAAAAGCACTTATCATAATTGATAAGTGTTTTTTTTTATTGTATATTATCTATTTGATATTTAGGATCAGAAGTGTTTTAAAGCTATTTTGTTTGATAAGTTTATGTCAAGTATTACAACACCAGAAGTATTACTTAATAAGCTATTTGTCCTATTTTTTCTAGTAAATAAGTAAGTTTTATGCTTTCTATTTTGTTAATACATTTTATTCTTTTAATAGCTTATATTAATTTTGCTAATTAAAATATTAAATTATGGCATTAGAGATAACAGATGCAAATTTCGAAGAAAAGGTATTAAATAGTGATAAACCAGTCCTTGTTGATTTCTGGGCTGAATGGTGTGGACCGTGCAGAATGGTTGGACCGGTTATTGAGGAAATAAGTAACGACTACGATGGTAAAGCAGTGGTTGCGAAATTGGACGTAGACTCCAATCAAGAGTTCGCTGCAAAATACGGCGTTAGAAATATACCGACAATACTCTTTTTTAAAGATGGAGAAATGGTAGAAAGAAAGGTCGGTGTCGCTCCAAAAGACGATTATACTTCTGTTTTAGATAGCCTGTTATAACATTGAATTTAGATAGCTCTAAATTTAATTTTTCTAAGCTCAACATTTTAGCAAATCAAATTGTTGAGGGATTTATGTCAGGTATTCATAAAAGTCCCTTTCATGGATATTCAGCAGAATTTGATGAGCACAGATTGTATAATAAAGGTGATAGTGTTAAGTTCATAGACTGGAAACTATACGCTAAAACAGACAAACTTTATGTAAAAAAATATGAGGATGAAACCAATCTAAGATGTCATTTCATCTTAGATTGTTCGTCATCTATGCACTTTCCAAGCGTAAGTCATTTCGATGTAGATCAAATGAGCAAATACACTTTTTCTTCGCTGGCGGTGCTATCCCTGATTAATATACTTTTAAAACAAAATGATGCTTTTGGTATATCCTTGTTTTCGGATAAAATTGATTTTAGTATAACTGAAAAATCAAGCTATAATCATTTGCAAATTATCACCAATCAACTACAGGAGCATTTTTTAAATAAAAAAGATATTAAATCTACAGATACGCAAACTAATTTACACTATATCGCTGAAAACCTTAAACGGCGGTCCTTGGTCTTTTTGTTCTCAGATATGTTTCAAAACGATTTAAAGAATGAAAAGATATTCGAAGCCTTAAGATATTTGAAGTACAATAAGCATCAAGTCATCTTGTTTCATACCACCGATTTCAATAAGGAAATTAATTTTGAGTTTTCTGATTTACCCAGAAGATTTTTCGATGTTGAAACTCAGCAAAAAATTGATCTATATCCGGAATTAGTTAGGGATGAATACAAAGAAGCTGTTATGGGGTATAAAAATGAGCTCATAAATAAGTGTAGGCAGTACAAAATAAAATACGTGAATGCAGATATTAATAATGGCTTCGAAAAAATTATCACCTCCTACCTACTCGAAAAGCAAAATTTTTGAATAATATTTATATTTTTATTTGCCCAATTTAAAATTCAGCTTATATTTGCATCCGCTAATTGGTCTGGTAGTTCAGTTGGTTAGAATACCTGCCTGTCACGCAGGGGGTCGCGAGTTCGAGTCTCGTCCAGACCGCTTATTTAGGGTCCGCTCAGTAATCGGGCTTCGTTCAAGTTCGGTTTTGAAAATTGAATTTTCATCTTTGAGCAGAAACCGAAAAGAAGTTGTGTTGAGGCACTTTTAGAGTGTCAGGTTTGTAAAACCGAAGAGAAGCTTTCCAAGTGGGAGGCTTTTTTGTTTTAGGGCAAAACACCGTACAATATCATTTTTGGTATTTGTTTCATTAAAGTATCCTGCTTTTGGTCTTGTCTTTCATACCATAAATGTAATGTCCGTAAAGATGTCAACATCATATAAATAATGATGTCAGGATTCTGGTCGCGGATAGCTCCATTTTTTTGACCTTCAGTGATTATTTGTTTTAATTTGTTTTCGTATTCAATCCTTCTTGAAATAAAAACCTGTTTCTTTTCATCTGCCAGATATTTCCAATCATTGTTTAAAGTGGCGAATGCATTAGGTTGGTTAATGGCTATATCTATATGCGTCTGAATGATTTCAATCAATTTGGATTCTATATCAATATTTTTGTTTTGAGTGTTTGTAATTCTTGTAATAAATATTTCAACAAGATCAAAAATGATGAGTTCCAGGATTTCTTGTTTTGAACTAATATGGTTATAGAGACTTGCAGCTTTTACATTCAATGCTCTTGCAATATCACGCATGCTCACTTCAGTAAAGCTGCGATGACGGAACATTTCGGCTGATTTCGTTACAATGTGTTTTCTTGAAAGTGCTCTTTTGGTCATTTGATCATGTGTTCATAGGTGGTTTCATCAATGACAGGAATGTTCAATTTCTCTGCTTTTTCTTTTTTTGAAGGTCCCATATTATCTCCGGCAATAAGATAATCTGTGTTTTTTGAAAGACTACCCGTAACCTTACCACCGTTCTGTTCAATAGAAAATTTCAATTCTTTTCTTTCATAATTTTTGAATACGCCGGATATTACAAATTTTAGACCTTGTAGCTTATTTGATTTATTTTCAGATTCCTCTATTTCAAAATTTAGGCCATACGACTTAAGTCGATTTATCAGACCAAGATTTTCATCATTTTTGAAAAAAGAAACCACACTTTGAGCTATCCTATCACCTATTTCATCAATTTTCTCCAGTTGCTCTTTTTCAGCATTGACAATTTCATTAATATTTTTTAGCGATTTTGCAATAGTCTTGGCAACGGTTTCACCCACATATCTTATTCCAAGAGCAAAAAGCACCTTTTCAAATGGCTGTTTCTTTGACTTTTCAATACCTTTTATAAGATTTTGAGCCGACTTTTCAGCCATACGCTCTAGATTTATAACATCTTCTTTCTTAAGTGTATATAAATCTGCATAATTATTGATCAAACCTTCCCTGACCAAAAGAGCCACAGTTTCTCCTCCAAGACCTTCAATGTCCATGGCTTTTCTTGAAATAAAATGCTGAATTCTACCTGTAACCTGTGGAGGACAAGATGAAGCATTGGGACAAAAATGTACGGCCTCACCCTCTTCTTTCACCAATTCTGTTTTACACTCCGGACAATGCGTAATATATTTTGTTGGAGTGGAATTCGGGTCTCTTTGCGAAAAATCTACAGCCGTAATTTTGGGAATGATTTCTCCGCCTTTTTCTACAAAAACAGTATCTCCTTCCCTGACATCCAGTTTTTTAATTTGATCTGCATTATGTAATGAAGCTCTTTTCACGGTTGTACCGCTGATCTGGACTGGTTTCAGATTGGCAACAGGTGTTATTGCTCCGGTTCTTCCAACCTGATATGTTATCTCTTTCAATATTGTAATCGCTTCTTCCGCTTTAAATTTATATGCCATAGCCCATCTCGGCGATTTTGAAGTGTGTCCCAACTCTTGCTGATGAGTAAAGTTGTTAACTTTAATTACAACGCCATCTGTTTCAAATGGTAGGCTATGTCTGTGTTCATCCCAATAATGGATATATTCAAAAACTTCATTTAGACTTTTGCAAAGCTTTACTTCTTTTGGAACATTAAAATTAGAGTTTCTTAAGGTACTAAGAACTTCATATTGTGAATTTATACTTAAATTTTCAGCCTGAATACCGTAAATCAAACATTCCAAAGGCCTTTGTGCTACCTCACTGCTATCTTGTAATTTTAAAGAGCCTGAAGCTGTGTTTCGAGGATTGGCATAAGGTTCCAGGCCTTGTTTAACCCGCTCTGCATTTAGTTTTGAAAAACCTTCAAATGGTAAAACGATTTCTCCTCTTACGTCAAATTTTTCAGGGAGATTCTTAGTATCAACTTTTAAAGGTAAACTTCTTATGGTTCTTACATTATTACTCACATCATCACCTTCAAAACCATCACCTCTAGTTACAGCTCTTACAAATTCACCATTTTCATAACTAATGTTTATTGAAGCACCATCATATTTAAGTTCACAAGTGAATAAAATATCCTCCTCTATAGTTCTACGTATCCGTTTCACCCAGTCCTCCATGTCTTCTTTTGAATAGGAGTTAGACAAAGAATACATTCGTTCGTTGTGTTTTACTGTTGCAAAATTTTTAGTAACCTGTCCGCCAACACGCACGGTAGGGGAGTTTTCATCTGAAAACTCCGGATGTTCCTCTTCAAGTTTTTCGAGTTCTTTTAATTTCTGGTCAAACTCATAGTCTGATATTTCAGGTGAATCTTCGACATAATAAAGGTAATTATGGTGATGAAGCTCTGATCTTAAATCTTCTATACGTTCTTTAACGCTCATATTTAGAAACTAATTTTAAAAAAATTACTAAAATAAGGTATAAGCTGTAAATTTGTTTTTTATTTGCACAAAATTCAAATTTTATGAAGAAACAACTTTTAATCGTAGCATTTTTATTTACAGCTATTGTATCAGCTCAGTCTAAGGTTGGTACTATTAATACAGATTACATCGTATCCAAAATGCCTGAGTTTAAAGAAGTACAAAAAAAACTGGAAACTTACGGCAAAACACTTGATCATAGCTTCAAAGAAAAACTTGATGAATATCAGGCTAAAGTCAAAGATTATTCTGAAAAGGAGGCAACCTACACTGATGCTCTTAAACAATTAAAACAAAAAGATATTCTTAAGCTTGAAGAGGACCTTCAAAAGCTTAGAACAAATTCATCCAAGCTTCTGCAAGTTAGACAGGATGAGCTTTTAAGACCATTATATAACAAAATCGGAGCAGAAGTGGAAAAGATTGTAAAAGCAGAAGGGTTTACTCATGTCTTCAATGAAAATAACGCTTTAATTTATATCGATCCGGATTTTGACATAACAATAAAAGTCATGAAAAATCTTGGGATATCAGTTGAAGAGGAAACTGCGCAAAATTAAAATTCAACATTTTGAAGTATAAGACCTGAAGCTGGAGCAATATGTTCCAGCTTTATTTTTTTAGATCCGTCCAGAGTGTCAAGGAAAAAATCAAAGTCGTACTTGTGCCTGCCCAAATCAATTAATATTCCCATTAAAAGTCTGATTTGGTTTCTCTTAAAACCCTTACCGGTGATCTTTAAAACATAGCTTTTTTCCGGAAAAAAATTTGCTTTAAGCTCATTATTTTCTTCAATTTTACAAGAGATAACTTCAGCATTTGTATCAGTTTTTGCTTTAGGTCTAAAGGTATAAGAGTAGTAATCTCTTTTGCCGGCATATACATGGGCGGCTTTTTGCATTAAGTCCAGATCTAATTCACCATGAATAAAACTTATGAGTGAAGCTGCAAGCGGATTCATTTTTTCTCCAAAAGCAAAATAATAATGGTAGTTCTTAGTTTTAGAATCCTGTATAATATTAAATTTTTCATCAACTTCCTTAATCTCTAAAGCTTTGATGTCTGATGGTAAATTATAATTGAAAGTTCCTATAAAAACTTCATGATTAGGTAGCTCTACATCAGAAAATAACTCAATGAAAGTTTGATTTGCAGAGACTTTTGCATCTGTTCTGCCACAGGCGAGGACTTTGGTTTTGGCATCTGGCAAGATGAATCTTAATGTTTTTCTTACCATAAGTTCAACTGTTGGTACATCTGGTTGCAGTTGCCAGCCGTGGAATCTAAAGCCAAGATATTGCAAAGAAATGAGATAATAAAAACGTTTGGGTTGCATTTAAAATTAATAAAAGAGGATGATTATTTGAAAATCCTAGAATAATTAATGAAATTCAAGAGTATTCAAATACATCAACCATCTTGATTTTTAAATCCGGAAATAGTTTTGAGGTAATAGTATCTTCCTTTTCTTCATAAGTTTCCAGTTCTTCATATTTACCATTATTCAAATAAAAAATTTGTAGAGACCTGCCCTCAGGGTTTGCTATCCAATATTCTTTGACGCCATTTTCTTCATAAAGATTAAATTTTTCGGTGTAATCTTTTTTGATTGTTGATGGTGAAAGAATTTCAATAATTAAATCCGGTGCGCCAACACATCCTTTGTCATCAAGTTTGTCTAAATCACAAATCACACATATATCAGGCTGAACGACAGTTTCTATTTCATGATCAGATTGGCCTTTATTTTTAATTAAACGAACATCAAATGGAGATTCGTAAACATCACATTTACTATTCTTAAAAAAGCTTCCTATTTCTATATGAAGATTACTTTCTACTTTTTGGTGAATCCTTCTTGGCGCAGGACTCATTTTATACACCCAACCCTTTATGAGCTCTACTCTTTCACTAAATTTCCAGGTGAGATAATCTGCGTAAGTATATGTTTTATTTAAATCTAATTGATTTATATCTGTAATCTCGGGTTTCATAGCCAATTATCAATTTCTAATCAAATATAGTAAAAATAGGAATATGAGATTAGAAACCCTTCTTAATCCTTGTCTTATGAGCTGTTTAACACCCTCCTTAGTCCTCCCGCGAGGGAGGAAACGATAATGCTTTGCTATTTGAGACGTCATTATAAGTTTTCCCTCAAGGCGGTGCACTGAGTCTAATCGAAGTGGAAATGCTGACAGGCACTCGTGCTGAGTTCTATTGAAGTAAAGGGTGTAAAATAGTTTGAGCATAGTTATAAAAAACACTCACTTATTCCTAAGCCTCGGATCAACCCTATTTCTTGTCCCTTTTTTTCAGCACTTCAACTACATCATTCAACTGAAAACCTTTAGCTTTTAATAAAATCAGATAATGAAATAACAAGTCTGCACTTTCATTTAAAAATAAGTCATCGTCATCATCTTTGGCTTCAATAACGGTTTCAACAGCTTCCTCACCAACTTTTTGAGCAATTTTATTAATACCCTTTTCAAACAGAGATGCCACATAGGATGTTTCTGAAGAGCTGTTGTTTTTTCGATCTTCAATGGTGTTTTCAAGCAGTGATAGAAATCCAAAGTGTGTTTCATTTTTCTCTTCCCAGCATGTGTCGTCGCCTTTATGACAGGTAGGTCCATGTGGTTTTACATAGTAAAGGATTGTATCCTGATCACAGTCTATTTTGTAGTCTATAAGCTCAAGAAAATGGCCGCTTTCTTCACCTTTTGTCCATAAGCGCTGCTTGCTTCTGCTAAAAAATGTAACCTTTTTTAAGGTTAAAGACCTTTCAAATGCTTCTTTATTTTGATAACCTAACATCAAAACCCGACGTGTTTCAGCGTCTTGAATAATGGCCGGTACCAGATGGTCTGGATTCTTGTCAAAATTTATGTTCATAACCTTACAGGTATATTTTGTTGTTTTAGTTCTAGTTTTAGATCCGGGATTGAGATTTCTTTAAAATGGAAAATACTTGCTGCCAAAGCCGCATCAGCTTTCCCGAAATTAAATGTATCAGCAAAATGCTTTATGTTACCTGCACCTCCTGAAGCAATCACCGGTATATTAAGCAATTTGTGAAGTTGAAGTAGAGTATCGTTGGCAAAACCGTTTTTAGTACCGTCATGGTTCATGGACGTAAATAAAATTTCACCGGCACCTCTTTGCTGTGCTTCTATTGCCCATTCAAATAAGTCGATGTCTGTTGGTTCTTTTCCACCAACCAAATGCACTTTCCAACTATCATCTATTTCTTTAGCATCAATAGCCACAACAATACATTGATTGCCAAATGCAAGTGATAATTCGTTAATCAATTCCGGGCGCTTTACAGCCGCAGAGTTGATAGCCACTTTATCCGCGCCGGCTTTTAAAATGGCTCTTACATCTTCAACGCTGGAGACGCCGCCACCGACGGTAAATGGAATGTTCACTTTCTCACCAACATGTTTTACCAGATCGACAAGGGTCTTTCGCTTTTCATGCGTGGCGGTAATGTCCAGAAATACAAGCTCGTCAGCGCCTTCGTTGGCATAAATTTCTGCCAATTCCACCGGATCGCCCGCATCTCGTAGGCCTATAAAGTTTACACCTTTAACGGTTCTTCCATCTTTGATGTCGAGACAAGGGATAATGCGTTTAGTCAACATTTTAGTTTAGATGTTTAGGAGTTTAGAAATGGAACATTGTTTTTAACCACAAAGGTCGCCAAGTTTTTCGTAAAGTACACCAAGTCATTTTAGTTTAACAATAAACTTATAACCCCATAAACACACTTAAATCTTTCAAATCTATCCTATGCTCATAGATGGCTTTCCCAAGAATGGCACCTTCACAGCCAGTACTCTGCAATTCTCTTAAATCCTCAATAGATGATACACCGCCTGAAGCAATAAGATTCAAATTCGGATTTTGCTTTAAAATAGATTCATACAGTTCAGTGGCTGGCCCTTCAAGCATACCATCTTTTGATATATCTGTGCAAATCACGTAATTAACACCTTTTTCAAAATAGTCCCGGATAAATGGCAAGACCTTCAAATCACTGCTTTCCTGCCATCCGCTTAAAGCAATTTTTTCATTGTTGAAGTCTGCTCCAAGTATGATCTTATCTTTGCCATAATGCTTAAGCCAGGATTCAAAGACCGATGGCTCCTTAACTGCGATACTTCCACCTGTGATCTGTTGAGCGCCTGACTCAAAAGCAATTTTCAGATCCTCATCCGATTTGAGTCCGCCACCAAAATCTATTTTTAAATCCGTTTTGGAGGCAATACTTTCCAAAATCTTATAATTAACGATATGTTTTGATTTGGCACCGTCTAAATCAACGAGATGCAGATGTTGAATTCCATGATCCTCAAAAAGTTTTGCAACTTCAAGCGGGTTTTCATTGTATACTTTCTTAGTATCATATTGCCCTTTTGTCAATCTAACACACTTTCCCTCAATTATATCTATAGCCGGAATAATTCTCAAAACTTCAAAATTTTCAACAAAAATCTACAAAAAATTTAATCTGACCTTCTTTTTAAAGCTATTTAATAAGACTTTTTAAATGACTCAGGGTAATTGAATTCTTTGCTTTTAGAAGACCGCTATAGCAAAAGTTTAAATAAGTATAAAGTGTTTTCATTTCCTATTTATTATTCTATTTTTGTATTTCTGTTTTTGAACAAGATTATAAAAGCTTATGAAAAAAATAACCAAAAAAACTTATCTGAACTGGTATGAAGAGATGCTGTTTTGGAGAAAGTTTGAAGATAAATTAGCTCAGGTTTATATTCAGCAGAAAGTAAGAGGGTTTTTACATCTGTACAATGGTCAGGAGGCTATTTTGGCGGGTGCACTGCATGTTATGGATGCTGATAAGGATAAAATGATTACAGCTTACCGTAATCACGTTCAGCCTATTGGTATGGGAGAAGATCCTAAACGAGTTATGGCTGAGCTGTATGGTAAAGGTACAGGTACTTCTCAGGGCTTAGGTGGCTCAATGCATATTTTTTCCCCTGAACACGGTTTTTATGGGGGTCATGGTATTGTTGGTGGACAAATTCCTCTTGGCGCCGGGTTAGCCTTTGCAGAAAAATATTTTAATAAAGGCGGCGTTGTATTGACTTTCTTAGGAGATGGGGCAGCAAGACAGGGTTCTTTGCATGAAACATTCAATATGGCCATGAATATGAAGTTGCCTGTTGTATTTTGCGTTGAGAATAATGGTTATGCCATGGGAACTTCTGTTAAAAGAACCGCTAACCATGATGATATATGGAAGCTTGGTCTTGGTTATGAAATGCCATGTGGTCCTGTTGATGCCATGAAGCCTGAAAAGGTTGCTGAGGCCCTTGATGAGGCCATAAACAGAGCGCGTTCAGGTGAAGGTCCAACGTTTTTAGATCTTAAGACTTACAGATACAGAGGTCATTCCATGAGTGATGCTCAAAAATACAGAACTAAAGAAGAAGTAGAGGAATATCAAAAAATAGATCCAATCACTCATGTAAAAAGTACCATATTAGATAAAGGATATGGGACTGAAGATGATATAAAAGAAATGGATAAGCGTGTTAAAGACAGGGTAAAAGAATGTGAAAAATTTGCCGAAGAATCTGATTTCCCTGAATTGAATATCATGTATGATTCTGTTTACGAACAAAAAGATTATCCATTCATTCCTCATAAATTAAATTGATATGGCAGAAGTAGTAAATATGCCACGACTTAGCGATACCATGGAAGAAGGTACTGTGGCAAAATGGCTAAAAAAGAAAGGTGATAAGGTAGAAGAAGGCGATATTTTGGCTGAAATTGAAACCGATAAAGCCACTATGGAATTTGAATCATTTCACGATGGGACGCTTTTACATATTGGTATCGAAGAAGGCGAAGGTGCGCCTGTTGATTCACTTTTGGCCATTATTGGAGAAGAAGGTGAAGATATTTCTGACCTGATCAACAATGCTGGAAAATCTGATGAAAAATCATCAGAGGATGAATCCGAAAAAAATGACTATGATTCAGATAGCCAGGAAGATTCTGAAAGTGAAGCTTCAGGTGAAATCCCGGATGGTGTAGAAGTTGTGACTATGCCTCGCCTGAGTGATACCATGGAAGAAGGTACAGTCGCTTCATGGCTTAAAGACAAAGGTGATAAAGTGGAAGAAGGTGAAATCCTTGCTGAGATAGAAACCGATAAAGCCACTATGGAATTTGAATCATTCTATTCAGGAACATTATTGTATATAGGGATTGAAGAAGGACGCTCAGCACCGGTAGATGATGTATTGGCTATTATTGGCCCTGAAGGTACTGATGTTGAGGCTGTACTAAAAAAACTGAAAAGCGGAGCTTCCTCAGGTTCATCTGAAAAGTCAGAATCTAAAAGCGATTTTTCAGGTGCAACAGAACAATCTTCAGATGATTCAGTCTCAGAAACACAGACCAATGCAGATGGAGAACGGATTTTTGCTTCACCATTGGCCAGAAAAATGGCTGAAGATAAAGGTATTGATTTAGCCAAAGTAAAAGGTTCTGGCGAAAATGGTCGTGTAGTGAAAAAAGACATTGAAAACTACAAACCGGAAGAAAAAGCTACTGAAACTAAAGCAGAAGCTCCTTCTCCACAAAAAGAAAGTAAACCTGAATTTAAACCTGTTGAAGTTTACAAACCAGTGGGTGAAGAAGAGTTTGAAGAGGTCAAGAATTCCAATATGCGAAAAACTATTGCCAAGCGTCTTGGTGAGTCTAAGTTTAACGCGCCGCATTATTATCTGGACATAGAAGTAGACATGGATAATGCCATGGCATCCAGGAAGCAAATTAATGCGATGCCGGATACTAAGATCTCTTTTAATGATCTCGTGATAAAAGCTTCAGCAATGGCTTTACGAAAACATCCACAAGTCAATTCTCAATGGCATGGAGATATAACCAAAATTGCCAAACACATTCATATAGGTGTTGCAGTAGCGGTGGATGAAGGATTAGTTGTACCAGTACTTGAATTTGCTGATCAGCAGTCTTTAGTGCAGATTGGTCAAAATGTGAAGACTCTAGCCGGAAAAGCCAGAGATAAAAAGCTCCAGCCACAGGAAATGGAAGGTTCAACTTTTACCGTTTCCAATTTAGGTATGTTTGGAATTACTGAATTTACAAGTATCATCAATCAGCCTAATTCGGCAATTTTATCAGTAGGTGCTATTGTTGAAAAACCGGTAGTCAAGAACGGTGAAATTGTTGTAGGATATACAATGAAATTAACGCTGGCCTGCGACCACAGAACGGTTGACGGTGCTACCGGAGCTAAGTTTTTACAAACCTTAAAAACTTACATCGAGAATCCTGTAACTATGTTGGCTTAAATTAATTAGGTTGAAAGGCAAAAGGAATATATCAAGACCACTTCGCGTGGTCTTTTTTTGTGTCTTGCTTATTGTTGCAGGCTTATTATCCTATAATTTCTTGGAATGGTACAGTGTAGAAAAACTAAATCATACTGTAGGTTACAACTTTGGAGATACAAATAATAGAGCCTATTATTTTCAATCTAAAGCTTTATATGCATTCATCCATTTGTTTTGGGGAATATGTTTTTCAGTCACTGCCGCACTAATGTTGGTCGGTTTTGTGTTCAAAGCCAGATGGTACAAGATTGTAAGCCTTATTATATCATTACTTTTTATTTTGGTTTATGTTACGCATTGGTTTATAGCTTGAAAACAGGCTTTATAAATACCGAATAAAATTTATTCCAAACCTATTTCTTTAATCAACCATTTTACTTTATCTTCAGGTTTGTAAGGGCCGTCCCATTTGGGGTATTTACCATATTTCATTTGATAGGTTCTGCTAAGATACAAATCAAATTGCATAACATCAATATTACCTTCGATATAAGCCTGATGTAAAGTGCTGAAATGCTTTAATCTATCGTTTAGGTTAGAATGATGAATTTACTATCCAGGGAGCTGATAACGCTTTAGAAGACACTGAATCTCTTTCAGGATACCCATAGGTTTTAAGGTAAAGATCAATTCTTTTGAAATTTAAATTATCAATAGAATCCATTTTATGATAATGCGCTTGTTCAGCTTTTGAGTCTGGTTTCAATTCTGCATCATTGTTCTTTCTTATGTTTTGGTCTAAATCAAATATCATCTCCAAATATTCGTTTTTTTCAGCATAATTGGATAGTCTGATTATCTCTTGATTAATATTGGCGCTACCTTCATGATCAACAGAATTACAAGAGACGAGATATAATGATAGTATTAAAATGATGACCTTATTCATTTCATCCGTTTTAAATTAAAAATTACCTTTAAAAATAAAAAAACCGGAACATCAAATATTCCGGTTCATGAGTTAAAAGAAAGAGCAATTGACTATTCAGCAACAATTACTTTAGAATCACTTTTGGTATCTTCAGTTTCAGTTACATTGATCACTTTTTCAATATCCTGCTTTTGTCCGATACTGTCAACATTATCTTCATTATTGTGATCTCCCAGGATAGGAGCAATGACCAATCCAATTAAACAGGTTAGTTTTATCAGAATATTCATAGAAGGTCCTGATGTATCTTTAAAAGGGTCACCAACAGTATCACCTGTTACAGCAGCCTGGTGTGGTGGAGAAGGATTATCTTCTTTGTGCTTGTAAAAGGTCTCCCCATTTATTTCAACACCGGCTTCAAATGATTTTTTAGCATTATCCCATGCACCACCGGCATTGTTTTGGAAAATCGCCCACATGACACCGGATACACATACACCAGCCATATACCCACCAAGGACTTCAGCGCCTAGATTGAAGTCATCATTGACAATAGCAGTACCAAGACCCATGACTACTGGTGTTACAATAGTAATCAGTCCGGGGATAACCATTTCTTTTAATGCCGCTTTAGTCGATATATCCACACATTTGGCATATTCCGGGGTGGCTTTGCCTTCCATGATGCCGGGAATTTCTCTGAACTGGCGTCTTACTTCCTCAACCATCTGGCCTGCTGCTTTACCTACAGATTCCATTGTTAAGGCTGAAAAGATTACCGGAATCATTCCTCCGATAAACAAAGCAGCTAACACTGGAGCTTTAAAAATATTAATACCATCAATGCCTGTAAAGGTCACATAGGCAGCAAACAATGCCAAGGCAGTTAGTGCTGCAGAGGCAATGGCAAAACCTTTACCAACGGCAGCTGTTGTATTTCCTACTGAATCTAGGATATCAGTTCTTTCTCTTACATGAGGCTCTAGTTCACTCATTTCAGCCACACCACCTGCGTTGTCGGCAATAGGTCCAAAGGCATCAATGGCCAATTGCATAGCTGTTGTTGCCATCATTGCGGATGCTGCAAGTGCTACACCATAAAAACCAGCCAAAACATAGGAGCTCCATATAGCTACAGCGAAAAGAATAACCGATAAAAAAGTAGATTTCATACCTACGGCAAGGCCAGATATGATATTTGTAGCTGCTCCTGTCGACGAATTCTTTACAATATCTAAAACCGGTTTTTTACCTAAACTGGTATAGTATGCTGTTACGATTGAAATCAAAGCACCAACAGCAAGACCTATTGAAGCCGCGTAAAATACATGCCTTGAAAGAACATCTTTAGTACCTTCACCAAAGAAATTCATTTGCATGGTTTCAGGAAGCATCCAGTCAATTAAGAACCATGATGCTATCCATGTAATGATTATTGAAGTCCAGTTACCTGTATCCAGAGCTTTCTGAACTTTTGATTCTTTAGCCTCGTTATTAGAAATTCTAACTAAAAAAGTACCTATTATAGATGCCAATACGCCAACCCCGGCAATAACAAGTGGCAATAAAATAGGTCCCATGTTATTAAAACTGTCTGAGAAAGCAGTTCCTGTCTTGTCAGCTATGTCTTTGATGACATAATTACCGAGCACCATAGCCGCTAAGACTGTAGCCACATAAGAACCAAATAAGTCGGCACCCATTCCTGCAACATCACCAACATTGTCTCCAACGTTATCTGCAATGGTTGCCGGGTTTCTTGGATCATCCTCAGGAATACCTGCTTCTACTTTTCCAACAAGGTCTGCACCGACGTCAGCAGCTTTGGTATAAATACCACCACCAACACGTGCAAAAAGGGCTATACATTCTGCACCGAGGGAGAAACCGGCCAGAGCTTCTAAAGCTATGGTCATTTCATCGTAGAAGTTGCCTTCTCCCGTGACGTATAATTTAAGAAAGATTACAAAAAATATACTCAAGCCTAATACTGCAAGACCTGCAACGCCAAGACCCATAACGGTTCCACCGCCAAACGAAACTTTCAAAGCTTTTGGCAAGCTTGTTTTTGCAGCTTCAGCAGTACGGCCATTAGCTTCTGTGGCTATACGCATGCCGATGTTTCCTGCTAAAGCAGAAAAGACTGCGCCAAAAATAAAAGCAACTATAATAATATATGGTGTAGTTGGAACAATATAAGAGACAACACCTAATGAAATTGAGGCTAAGATCACAAAACTTAATAGTAAGCGATATTCAGCTGAAAGAAAGGCTAAAGCGCCTTCTTTAATGGACTTAGAAATACTTTGCATTTTTTCATTACCGGCATTTTGCTTTTTTACCCAGGCCATTTTAACGAGCATAAAAATAAGCCCTAACACGGCCAGTCCAATTGGGATATAAATTACATTTTGTTCCATAGAATGATTGATTTTAAATATTTGTCAAACGTTTTAGTGAATTATGATTTGAATAAAATTTAGATCTAAGAAAACTGCTTTTATTTTATAGAGAAGTCATTATCTTTACTGTTGCTTTTCTTGAAGCGCTCAGAACTGCTGGTAACAATAGCCTCAGCCTGGAACACGTCTCCCCAGCCACCAACATCGACCTTTTTCTTTTCCAAATCCTTATATACCTGGAAAAAATGTTCTATCTCTTGAATCAAATGAGGATTGAGCTCTTTAAGATCATTTACTTTTGAAGATATAGGATCACTAACGGGAACACAGATTATTTTTTCATCCGGCCCTTTTTCATCTGTCATATGAAAAACACCGATTGGCTTTACTTCCATAACGCAACCCGGAAAAGTGGGTTCAGTGACCAGTACCAAAACATCCAAAGGGTCTCCGTCCAGCGCCAATGTTTCAGGAACAAAACCATAGTCAGCAGGATACATCATCGAAGAAAAAATCATCCTGTCGTATCTAACCTTTTTTAATTTGAAATCGTACTCGTATTTGTTACGACTACCTTTAGGTATTTCAATAAGAACATCAAAAGTCATAATAATAAAAACTTAAAAGAATGCAAAAGTAATAAAAAACTTGAGATCTAAAGTTTGATTCTTTTAGAAATAAAAACCAAAGGCACCTGTAATACCGAAATTTCTGGAATTCGGTATTCCCTGGTAATTTCCTCTGAAATGAAAATCTAATCTAAAGACTCTGAATATATTACCTATGCCAACGCTGTAGGAGTAATAAATGTTTCTATCAGGTGCAAAAAGAACAGGGTTTGATGTTGATGCATTCAACATTATACTTTCTTGTGACAGAGTACCGTAAATGCCCCTCAATGTAATTATTTCTCTAAGATCAAGATCTCTCAAAAAAGGAATTCTGGCGAACAAACGGCCATTAAAATTGTGCTCTATATGCAAACTGACATATTCGTCGGTTACAAATTCATAAAAATCCAACAAGGGGAAAGTACCTTCAATAGAAAATAAAGTTTGATTACCGGGAACCACATTTAGTAAACTTAAAGGCACACCACCGAAGGTTTTTCCAGCTTCAAAGGTTGAAGTAAATTTGCCGAAACCACCCAATAAAACAGGCTGTCTGTAAAGCAGTTGTAATCTGTCATAATTAAAATCGCTGTCAAAAAGCCCTTCAAGACCTTTGGAATATTTTAAAAGAATGTCGGGATAGGTGCCGCTATTTACAAGGTAGCGTTCTACACCATATCCGGTAGTTTTTTTGCCGGGCGTGAAGTTGGCACTTAATGAAATTTCAGTCTGTGTAGTTTGCTCCTGGCGCTGAGTTCTTGACTCATCCGTGAAAAAAGCTAAACTAAATAAATTGGTATCTGCACCCACAAGTGTTCTGTAAGTTCCTTCCAGTCTTAATTTTAAATTGTATAATGGTTCCATCTCAAGCGCAAGACTACTCAGATTAATGTTTGTTAGGGTTGTGTTTGCAGCGACCGTTAATGGTGAAGAGGAGACCAAACTCCTGCCCAGTACATCGGAAGAACTTGTAAGACTAGCGCCAAGTTGCTCAATGTCCCTTCTGTTTCCGGCAGAAAGAATCAGTCTGGATTTTCTGTCCAGCATGACTTTACCTAATATGCCGTATTTAAATTTGTTATCATTTAATCCATAGGCCGTGAAGCCCTGAAGTCGCCACATGTCATTCTGTCCATTATACGTCCTGCCTCCTACACGTAGACGTACACCTTCAATATCATTGTATCCAAAAGTTGAAAATACTGGTCCAAAGTCCCAGCCGTCAAATTCGTAATAGTTTGTAGCCAATACTGTCGCTACATCGTAAACCTGCTTAAATGCTTTGACCGTTTTTAAGGTATCTACAAGTTTATAAATATCTCTCTCCGTTTTATTGAGTTTTTCCAACCTTTTTTGGGCCCAAAAAGTGCTGTCGCGATCAAAAACCTGATTTTTGTAGGGGTTCACCTGACGTTCATAAAATTCTTTGTCCTTTTCCTTATTGAATTCATAATTGTCATACAGGGTTGTACGTTTACCATAAACACCCCTGGACTCTTCTTTTTTCCTGAAAGTAAAATCAGACATAAAATAGTCTCTGGTGATCAGAAAAATAGAATCATTAAGTACATCAAATTCCTGTTCAATATATACATCCTTTACCCAATTGATATTAGCACTTTTTGTCATGGCCATTTCAATTTTTTTAATGGCCCAGGTTGTATCGTTCACCCAAAATTCACCTTTAAATGTAAGTTCGTTTTTTCTTCTTGGATAGTACACAATATTGTAACTCCAACTGTTATCTATAAAAGCAGTATCTACCAAAACATAGTTATAATTGTCTATACCGGTTTTGGATAAAGGACTCACAAAGCTCTTATCAAAGATTTTTATGTAATTATCGTAGATATTATAGTCGGCATAAAGGTCTTTGATGAACGCAACAAGACTCTGGTTATCGCTAAAACCTGAGTTTTTATTCCCTTGGAGTATTTCCTTTTCTTTATTAATTTCATTATCACCAAAAACTTCAGATACAGACTCGTTGATAAAGATAGGTAAGTATGTTTTTCCTGTAACCTCGTTGGTGTCAGTTTGTGTAAAGATAAATTCCATTCCTTTAAACAGCCTGCTTTTGATCAGATTGCTATCGATAGTGTTTAGGTCAAACTGAAGTTTTTCATACTTATCATACTGATATTGCTTAAACTTTTTTACACCATTGTCCCTTCTGTTTTTCCAGATTTTACGTAAAATGTCAATGGCCGGATTATTTTTTTTTGAAGTTTTTCCTGAAAAAACCATAACTTCATCAAGAGCCTCAGCATCAGCACTCAAAACGACTTTTATATCATATGTGCTGCTTTGATTCAGTTCCAGGATATAATCTTTAAATCCGGTGAAAGACACAACCAATGCAGAATAGTCATTCTCACTTTGCAGATAGAACTTACCATTTTCATCTGTAATAGTTCCAACACGAGAATTTTCAAAATAAACATTGGCGTATGCTACCGGCTCATTAAGATCATCAAAAACATATCCACTTACTTTAGTTTGAGCTAAAGCATTTATGTAAAAGCCTGTCAGAAATATAAAGAGAAATAGTTTTTTCATAAAAAACAAAAAGCTTCACTTGTATTGTACAACTGAAGCTTTACATAAATATTTTGTCGGCCTTATTTATACATTACTTTCTTCACTGCTTTGATCACATCTTCGTGGTTAGGCAACCATTCCTGTAGCAATACAGGAGAATATGGCGCCGGAGTATCAGCAGTATTCAACTTTACAATAGGCGCATCCAGATAGTCGAACGCGTAATGCTGAATGTGATATGTGATTTCAGTAGAAACATTACCAAAAGGCCAGGCCTCTTCAAGACATACCAGTCTGTTGGTTTTCTTGACCGACTCTACAATACTATCGTAGTCCAATGGTCTAACAGTTCTTAAGTCTATGATCTCGCATGAAATACCTTCCTCTTCAAGTTTTTCAGCGGCTTTGTAAGCTTCCTTTATGATCTTTCCAAAAGATACAATTGTCACATCATCACCTTCTCTTTTTATATCGGCTTTTCCTATCGGTATGGTGTATTCTTCCTCTGGTACTTCGCCCTTATCTCCATACATCTGCTCACTTTCCATGAAAATTACGGGGTCATCGTCGCGAATAGCAGATTTTAATAAGCCTTTGGCATCATAAGGATTTGAAGGCACAATCACTTTCAAACCAGGCGTATTCGCATACCAGCTTTCAAAGGCCTGAGAGTGCGTTGCTGCTAATTGTCCTGCAGAAGCAGTTGGTCCTCTGAATACAATTGGTATATTAATTTTTCCTCCTGACATCTGACGCATTTTGGCAGCGTTATTTATAATTTGATCAATACCAACCAAAGAAAAATTGAAAGTCATAAATTCAATAATAGGTCTGTTGCCGTTCATGGCAGAACCGACGCCTATACCTGCAAAACCAAGTTCGGAGATAGGTGTATCTATAACGCGGTCAGGGCCAAATTCATCCAGCATACCTTTCGATGCTTTGTAGGCACCATTATATTCAGCAACCTCTTCACCCATCAAATATACTGACTCGTCAGCTCGCATTTCCTCGCTCATTGCTTCACATACAGCTTCTCTAAATTGTATTGTTCTCATATTACTTTTCAAAAAATAAGTTGAAGGACAAAAGTAAACAATCAAAAAACTTTTTAGCCTAACAAATTAATAAAATTTTATTATGCATGCATAGTAAATTTTGACATAAAATATTATCTTCGCAAACGTTATAATAACACAAAACCTATTCAAAATGAAAATTTTAGTTTGTATAAGTCATGTCCCGGACACGACTTCCAAAATTAATTTTACAGACAATGATACTGCCTTTGATAAAAATGGGGTACAGTTTGTTATAAATCCCAATGATGAATTTGGATTAACACGCGCCATGTGGTTTAAGGAAAAGCAAGGCGCTTCTGTAGATATAGTGACGGTTGGAGAAAAAGATGTAGAGCCAACAATGAGAAAATGTCTTGCCATAGGTGCAGAAAAGGCAATAAGAGTAGATGCAAAGCCGGTAGATGCTTTTCAGGTTGCCAAAGAAATTGCAGACGTTGCCAAAAACGGAGAATATGATCTTATCATTGCTGGTAGAGAATCCATTGATTATAACGGTGGTATGGTGCCAGGCATGCTAGCAAGGTTAATAGGTGCACATTTCATAAATACATGTGTTTCTCTTGAAATAGAAGGAGATGCAGCTACAGCGGTAAGAGAAATTGATGGAGGAAAAGAGACCTTGTCCTGCAAATTACCTTTGGTGATCGGAGGTCAAAAAGGACTTGTTGAAGAAAAAGATCTCCGCATTCCTAATATGAGAGGAATTATGATGGCTAGAAAAAAACCATTGGATGTAAAACAGCCAGTGACAGAAGTTACAAAGGTTGAATTTAAAAGTTTTAGTAAACCTGCTCCAAAGGGAGATGTTAAACTGGTAGATGCTGAAAATATAGATGAGTTGATTAATCTACTTCACAACGAAGCAAAAGCAATTTAAACAATTAAAAATTAGAAACATGTCATTATTAATATACGCTGAATCAGAAAATGGAAAATTGAAGAAGATGGCCTATGAAGTTGCCTCTTACGCTTCTTCGATTGCATCAAATATGAATGCTGAAGTTACAGCAGTTACTATTAATGCAGAAGATGTAGAAAGCTTAGGTCAATACGGAGTTGGCAAAGTTTTGAATGTAAAGAATGAAAGTCTTAAGGCTTTCAACGAAGAATCTTATGTAGATGTAATATCTAAAGCTGCAAATGAGGTAAATGCTGAAATAATAGTACTTAGCCAGAGCGCAAATGCCAAATATCTGGCACCCGCTTTGTCGGTAGAATTAGAAGCCGGATATGCTTCAAATGTCGTCGCATTGCCGGAGACCGAAAATGGTTTTCAGGTAAAAAGAAATGTTTTTACAAACAAGGCTTTTGGTATGGCAGATATTACGACAGATAAGAAAATCATAGGTTTGTCAAATAATGCGTTTGGTCTTCATGAGAATTCTAAAACACCTGAAGTTGTGGATTTCAGTCCGGAAATCAAAGGTAGCGGAATAGAAGTGAAATCTGTTGATAAAAATACAGATAAGGTCAGTATTGCAGATGCCGAAGTTGTAGTCTCAGCAGGCCGAGGTCTTAAAGGGCCTGAAAACTGGGGAATGATAGAAGAACTGGCGGATGTGCTCGGAGCAGCTACAGCATGCTCTAAGCCTGTAAGCGACATGGGATGGAGACCTCACGGTGAACATGTTGGACAGACGGGTAAACCGGTAGCTTCCAACCTCTACATCGCCATAGGTATTTCCGGAGCGATTCAACACCTGGCGGGAATCAATGCTTCAAAAACAAAAGTCGTTATCAATACTGATGAAGAGGCGCCTTTTTTTAAGGCTGCAGACTACGGTATAGTTGGAGATGCATTTGAAGTCGTGCCACAATTAATAGAAAAGTTAAAGGAATTTAAGGCTGCTAACGCTTAATTTTATAAATTGTGCCCAAAATAACGGTCTAAGAAAACGACAATTTTCGTTATTTTTAGACCGTTTTTTATTTGATTTTATGGACTTAGTGCAGCTAGATATAAAAGGTATTTCTTACAGTCAAACCCAATCCGGTGCTTACGCTCTGCTTTTAAGTGAAGTAGGAGGCGGAAGACAACTCCCTATTGTAATCGGGGCGTTTGAAGCACAGTCTATTGCGATTGCACTTGAAAAAGAAATAAGAGCTCCAAGACCATTAACTCATGATCTGTTCAGAAATTTTTCTGAAACATTTGACATTGTAGTATCCAAAGTCATTATTCATAAATTAGTAGACGGTATTTTTTATGCCAGTCTTATCTGTAATCAGGGAAGTCAGGAAGAGACCATAGATGCAAGAACAAGTGATGCCATTGCCCTGGCACTTAGATTTAATGCGCCAATATTTACATACAAAAACATTCTGGATAAAGCAGGGATTCAACTTAAATCCGGAGGCAGTTCATCAGAACCAAAAGATGCAGAACCTTCTAAGGCTGAGACAGAAATTAAATCTGGTTTTAACTTAAAAAGTCTAAGTCTGAACGATTTAAAAAGCCTCTTGGAAGATGCGGTGCAAAATGAAGAGTATGAAAAAGCTGCAAAAATCAGAGACGAGATTTCAAAACGCAGCTGATACCATATGAAACATTACCTTTATTTTTTTCTCTTTAGTGTAATACTCAGTTTTTCAGCATCATTAAATGCTCAAAATGATAGCATTGGTCGGGTAGTAACAGATTCAGTAGATACGACTATTAAGAAAACTGATATAGATACTGTAGAGGTTGTTGATCAAAAAAAACAGCCCGTTCTTGAGGAAAGTCCGGTAACCGAGGATCAATTGATTCCACATAGTGGATTCAATATTAACAGTTTGTGGCGAGGTGTTCTGGGTATGTTTGTTTTGCTGAGCATAGCTTTTGTCTTTAGTGCCAACCGTAAACTTATAAAGTGGAAAACCGTAATTATTGGACTTTTACTTCAGTTGATTCTGGCCTATGGTATTCTTGAAATATCATGGATACAAGCCATTTTTGATTTTGTTGGAGATATTTTTGTCCAAATCCTGTATTTTACGGCTGAAGGCAGCGAGTTTCTGCTCGGTGATCTTATGGACCAGAATACTTATGGATACATATTTTTATTTCAGGTTTTACCAACCATAATTTTCTTTTCGGCGCTGACGTCTATTCTTTTCTATTTTGGCATAATTCAGGTTGTAGTAAGAGGCCTGGCCTGGCTATTATCAAAAGCATTAGGTGTTTCCGGAGCGGAAGCCTTAAGTGTTGCAGGAAATATTTTTTTAGGGCAGACTGAATCGCCATTGATGATCAAAGCTTACCTGGAACGTATGACAAGGTCTGAAATACTCCTGGTAATGATAGGTGGTATGGCAACTGTTGCCGGTGGCGTTCTGGCCGCTTACATTGGTTTTCTTGGTGGCGATGATATCGCTGCAAGACAGGAATTTGCCAGGCATCTTTTGGCTGCATCTGTGATGGCAGCTCCGGGTGCAATTGTGATTTCAAAAATCCTTTTTCCTCAAAAAGACAAAGTAGATAATTCGGCAACAGTTTCTATGGATAAAATCGGATCAAATTTACTGGATGCTATATCAAACGGGACAACAGAAGGGCTAAAACTTGCCGCTAATGTGGGCGCCATGCTTTTGGTTTTTGTAGCTCTCATTGCTATGATAAATTACGGCTTAGATGTTTTTGGTGGTTGGGTTGGCTTGAACGCATTCGTTGCTGAGAATACACCGTATGAGAAGTTTTCTCTTGAAGCTATTCTTGGAACCATCTTTTATCCGGTCATGTGGCTGATTGGTGTTGCCGAAGAAGACTCCATGTTAATGGGACAGCTTCTTGGAATAAAACTTGCAGCCAGTGAATTTGTGGGTTACATTCAATTAGCAGAGCTAAAAGATTTAGGGAATGCACTACATTTTAAATATGAAAAGTCTGTCATTATGGCCACTTACATGCTTTGTGGTTTTGCTAATTTTGCTTCTATAGGGATCCAGATTGGAGGTATTGGGTCTTTGGCTCCAGGACAAAGAAAAACACTTTCAAAGTTTGGAATGCGGGCATTACTTGGAGGGACATTAGCTTCTTTGATGTCAGCTACTATTGCAGGAATGATTTTAGGCTAAGCTAGCTTCCTAGTTTCTGTCTGTCAGCATCTAATTTCAGGAAAATAAACACAAGAATCGTAAAACCCCACAGGCCTGAACCTCCGTATGAAAATAGAGGCAAGGGTATGCCTATTGTTGGCACTAAGCCCAAAACCATGCCCAGGTTAATAAAAAAGTGAATAAAAAAGATGCCAAAAACGCCATAACCATAAATACGGCTAAATGGTTTCTTTTGCCTTTCTGCAAGAAACAAAATCCTTAGTAAAAAAGCTATAAACAAGAAAATAACTATAGAACTACCAATAAAACCCCATTCCTCTGCAATGCTCGTGAAAATATAGTCTGTGTGTTGCTCAGGAACAAAACCACCTTGCTTGGAGTAGCCTTCAAGAAAACCTTTGCCGGTAAGACCGCCACTTCCTATGGCTACTATGCTCTGATAAAGGTTGTAGCCGCTGCCACGTTTATTTTCCTCCAGATTCACAAGGACTTCAAATCTTTCTTTTTGATGTGGTTTAAGAATATTGGTGTAAATAAAATTGACGCTTAGAATAAAGCCAATACTTAAAATGCTAACTATAAAGACTGGAAAAACTTTTTTCTTCTGCTTTTTTAAAAAAAACATTACACCTATGACAATGCATGCTGTAACAATTGCTGTAATTGTAGATCCGATTAGTAATACCAGTGCAAACAATATAATAGCCAGTAGACCAAACCAAATATAAAATCCAGGCAAGCCTTCCCTGTATATGGCAATAAAAAAAGAAAAGAAGACCAAGGCACTACCAGCATCCGGCTGAAGCAATATCAAGCCTATGGGTAATAAAATAATAAGTAAAGTACTAAATTGGTATTTAAGTTTTTTTAGATCTACATTTAGTTCGCTGAGGTATTTGGCTATAGCCAATGCAACAGCGGCTTTGGCAAATTCTGCAGGTTGAATGCTAAAACTTCCAAAAGAATACCAGGCGGTCTGACCGTTTATGGTTTTTCCGAAAAATAGTAAGCCAAGCAAAGACAACAGGGACAGGATATAAATAACAGAACTAAATCGCTCATAAAACTTACTTTCAATAGAAAGTACAAAGAGTATTATGACCATACTAAGTAAAATCCATAAGAGTTGCTTGCCATAGAGTGTTGACAGATTTAAAATACTTTGATTTGGGTCTTCAAACGTTGTGGAATATATACTCAACCAGCCAAAAAAAACCAAGGCAAAAAATATTACAACACTAATCCAGTCTATTTTAAAAATTGTACGGTCTTTACTCATTAAAGTTCAGATTCTCTAGTATACTGTCATTTTTGACCATGAAGTCAATCTTTTCGTATTTTTCTTTAGGACTGTTTTCAAGTAACCAATCTTCAAGGTCAGTTCGGGTAATTTTACCTTTAATGTATTTTTCTATCATCAAGCTGGCAATACGCGCTGCATACCTTGAACCCCAATAGCCGTGTTCAATAAATACTGCAATAGCAATCTTCGGGTCATCAATTGGGGCAAAAGCCACACAAATGGAATGGTCTTCGAGTTGTATTACTTTGCCATCTATAACTTTCTTATTTTCTGCAGTTCCTGTTTTCCCTCCAATTTCTATATCCGGTACCTGAACCCACTTAGCTGTGCCATATTTGTAAACTTCATGCATACCCTGAATTATGGGGTCGAAGTGCTTTTTGTCTATGGTTGTAAATTGTTTTCTGGTATATGTTGTATCTTGTATAGGATTGCCGTTTACAGCCTTTAAAATATGTGGTCTTACGTACCAGCCTCTGTTTGCTATGGCAGCTGTCATGTTTGCCAGCTGTATAGGAGTAGTCAGAACTTCTCCCTGACCGATACCATTAGAAATCGTCGCAGAACTATACCATTTATAGGTTGGATATTTATAAGCCCTGTTGTAATAATCTGCGTCAGGAATAAAACCCTTTCGCCCTACAGGTAAGTCATACCCAAGATATTTTCCAAGACCAAAACTTTCCACATGTTTGTTCCAGTTGTCCATGCCTTCTTGTGGTGTTTCATATTTGTCTATAGTTTTTAAATATAAACTGGAAAAATAGGCATTGCACGAATGAGCAATGCCACTAATCATTCTTATAGGATTACTGTGTGCATGGCAACCTAGTATTTTTCCACGACCGTATCTGTAACCTCCGTAGCAGTTTATAGATGTATTAGTATTAACCACACCTTCCTGTAACGCAATAAGTCCTGTAAGTACTTTAAATGGTGAACCCGGAGGATACTGTGCCTGTAAGGCTCTGTTATAGAGAGGTCTTGTGATTGTGTCGTACCACAATTTGGTAAAATTCCTAGAGCGTTTTCTGCCAACCAGATAACTTGGCGGATAAGTTGGTTCTGAAATTAAAGCTAAAATTTCGCCTGTCTTTGGTTCCAGGGCAACAATACCTCCTCTTTTGTCTTTCATGAGCTTTTTGCCATAGGCCTGTAAATTTGCATCTATAGTAAGACTAAGATCTTTCCCTTTTTCCGGTAAAGTGTCTGATTGACCATTTTTATAGGATTGAAGCTCGTTATTAAATTTGTCCCTTTGAATATATTTTACGCCCCGAACACCTCTAAGTTCTTCTTCATAGTATTGCTCAACACCTTGTCTGCCGATAAGTTCTCCAGATTGATAGTATGGATCTCTATTGATATCCCTGTTATTGACTTCAGCAATATATCCCAGGAAATTTGCTCCAATATCCATTTGATAGTCTCTCAATGAACGCTTTTGGATGTAAAATCCTTTGAATTTATACATGTTTTCCTGCAAAGATGCATACTCAGACTTTGTTAGTTGAGCTGTGACTACAGAAGGTTTTCTCCAGGAATAATGCTTTGCCTGACGAATTTTTTTTAATAATTGATCTTTTTCAATATTCAGTAGCTCAGCGAAAGCCAGTGTGTCAAAAGGTTCAAGGTCACCAGGCACCAACATCACATCATAAGATGGTTGGTTTCCCGCCAGAAGTACACCGTTTCTGTCAAAAATATAACCTCGCTGCGGATAATCATAAATGGCTTTAGCAGATTGTTTTTCTGATATATCAGAGTATTTATCTTCAAAAATCTGAAGGTATACTAATCTTGCCAGAAAAATGATAGCTGTGAACGATAAGAGTAAATAGGGGAATAACTTTCTCATTTATTTTTTTGATAGAAATAGTACAATAAAAATTAATAGGCTACTAAATATACCAGAATAAATTGTGTTTTTCAATATTTCAATGCTATAATTTATGCTAAAGTATGATAAAGAAAACATAATTAAATGGTGTACTAAAACCATAACAAGAATGAATACAAGTTGCGTATTTAATTTTGCAGATTGTAACTTAATTGTATTCAAATCATAATTAATTCCAAAGGACATTCTTACTATAAAATTTCTCAAATATGCAACAGATACTGATGCTCCGGCGTGTACGCCACCTGTATCGCAAAATATATCTATGCTCAATCCTAAGATAAAACTTAATATCAAGACGTACGTAGGTTTTAATCTTAGCGGTAAAAAAATGATAAAAGCGACATACAGATAAGGATTTATATAGCCCTGAAAATTAATATGATTCAAAATAAGGACCTGGGAAAGAACCAATATAACAAACTGAAACAGATATTTTAATTTTAATTCATTCATCTTCTTTCAGTAAGTCTTGGGCTTCTTTTATTTTTTTTGGAATTATAACATAGGCTTGATTGAGGTTGGTCATATCTGCAAAGAGACTCACTTTTATATCAAAATAACCTGAATTTTCATTCAAATTAAATGCTTTGATGACTCCAATTGGTATCCCTTCAGGAAATATCAGAGAATTACTTCCTGTGACAACAGTATCTCCAATTTTGAAATTTGCTGATCTGGGCAAGTCATTCAGCAATACTTCATTGTAAAATTTACTGTCCCATTGCAGGGATCCAAACTGATCACTATTTTTCAGTTTTGCATTAATGGACAAATTAGTATTTAAAATTGAAATGATCCTTGAAAAACTGTTGTTACTTTTTTCCACTATGCCTATAATCCCATTTGGTATGCTTACGCCATAACCTTCAAAAACACCATCATTTTTACCTTTGTCCAGGAGGACGAAATTGTCCTTTTTATTATATGAATTAGATATGATATGAGCGGGAATAACAGTGTAATTTGGAATTGAGTTAATCGAGTCTGAAGCTGTAGTATCAACTTTAGATAAGATCAATCGCTGCAAATAAGCATTTTGATTTAAGAGGTTTTCGTTTTCTTCTTTTAAATTAAAATATGATGTAATGTCGTATTTTAAATCATAAATTCCTGAAGTGATGTAGCTGGTTGAAGAAATCCATCTACTGTTATGGTAAGAATGAGACTGTATCGTGAGTCCAACAGATATGGTGAAAAACATCAAAAATAAAATCCCAACTTTGTTTTGGATAAAGAATTTTAAAATTTGCTGCATGCATATTCATTTATTTCATTAATACCGGCTTATATTTTTCGAGACTTTTCAGTGTAATGCCTGTACCTCTAACAATAGCCCTTAGTGGATCTTCTGCGATAAAAACAGGTAGATCTGTTTTTTGAGAAAGTCTTTTATCCAGTCCTCTCAGCATAGAACCGCCGCCGGCTATATAGATTCCTGTGTTATAGATATCAGCTGCTAATTCCGGTGGTGTTTGAGATAGCGTTTCCATGACGGCATCTTCAACCCTTAATATAGATTTGTCAAGTGCTTTAGCAATCTCTCTGCTTGAGATTTCCACCTGTTTTGGTTTTCCGGTAAGTAAATCTCTACCCTGAACACTCATATCTTCAGGTGGTGTTTCCAGGTCTTCAGTGGCTGCACCAATTTGAATTTTTACTTTTTCAGCAGTTCGCTCTCCAACATACAGGTTGTGTTGGGTTCTCATGTAGTAGATGATATCGTTAGTGAAGACATCACCTGCAACCTTTACAGATTTGTCGCATACAATACCACCTAAGGCGATTACTGCAATTTCGGTTGTACCACCACCTATGTCCACTATCATATTTCCCTTGGGTTGCATGATATCAACACCAATACCAATAGCTGCTGCCATAGGCTCATGAATCAAATAAACTTCCTTTCCATTAACCCTCTCAGCACTGTCCTTTACTGCGCGCATTTCAACTTCTGTAATGCCGCTTGGAATACAGATGACCATTCTTAATGAAGGTGTGAATAATCGCTTTTTTAAAGCAGGTATTTCTTTAATGAACAAACTTATCATTTGCTCACTCGCATCAAAATCTGCAATCACACCATCTTTAAGTGGTCTGATCGTCTTTATATTTTCATGGGTTTTACCTTGCATCATTGCAGCTTCTTTACCTGCCGCAATTATCTTATTGGATACTCTGTCCCTGGCAACAATTGAAGGCGCATCAACTACAACCTTGCCATTATGTATGATGAGCGTGTTCGCAGTACCAAGGTCAATGGCTATATCTTCAGTTAAAAAATCGAAAAACCCCATTTTATGTTTATAAATTTAAATTGTAAAAGTAATCAATTAATGTTTAAAATGTCTTGTTCCTGTCATTACCATGGCCATATTATGCGCATTACAATAATTGATGCTCAACTCATCTTTTATAGATCCACCGGGTTGAATAACTGCAGAGATACCTGCCTTATCGGCAATTTCAACACAGTCAGGAAAAGGAAAAAATGCATCACTGGCCATTACAGCACCTTTAAGGTCAAATTTAAAATGTAAGGCCTTGTCTATACTTTGTTTTAAGGCATCAACCCTTGAGGTTTGACCAGTGCCACTCGCTATAAGCTGTTTGTTTTTGGCCAGAACAATTGTGTTTGACTTAGTGTGTTTACAGATTTTGGAAGCAAACACCAGGTCTTCTATTTGTGTTTGATCAGGTGAAGTCTTGGTAACTGTCTTAAAATGTTCGCTTTGATCTGTAATATCATCTCTATCCTGCACCAACACACCATTCAAACAAGTTCTTACCAATTTATTTTTAAATTCACTTTCTTTTAAAACCAAAATACGTCTGTTCTTTTTGGTCATTAAAAGCTCTAAAGCCTCATCCTCAAGATTTGGAGCGATCACAACTTCGCAAAATAATTTGTGAATTTCTTCTGCAGTTGATTTATCAATAGTAGAATTGGCTATCAAAATACCTCCAAAAGCTGAAACAGGATCTCCTGCCAGAGCGTCATTATAAGCGTCAAAAATATTATCTCTTTGAGCTAAACCACAGGCATTGTTGTGTTTGAGTATGGCAAATGTTGGTTTTTCGCCTTGAAATTCATTGATGAGATTAACCGCTGCATCTATATCCAAAAGGTTATTGTAAGAGAGTTCCTTGCCATGAAGTTGGTCTAAAACCTTATCAAATTTGCCGTAAAAATTGGCGTTTTGATGTGGATTTTCACCATACCTTAGTGGCATTACATCAGTCTCAGATAATCTTAGTTCATTATTGATTTTAGGTTGATTGAGATAGCTGAATATTTTTGTGTCGTAATTAGAAGATACAGCAAATGCATTGACTGCAAAAGCTTTCCTGTCTTCATAACTGGTTTCGGGTTTAGTTTTTTTGAGAATGTTTAAAATCCCGTCATAATCTGCTTTTGAAGCTACACATAGCACATCTTTATAATTTTTGGCTGCTGCGCGAATCAGTGATATACCACCAATGTCAATCTTTTCTATAATATCATCATGGCTTGATCCGGAGGAAACTGTTTCTTCAAAAGGGTATAGGTCAACGATAACCAGATCAATCTCCGGAATAGTATAATCCTCAAGCGTTTTGATGTCATCGTCATTATCACGTCTGCTTAAAATACCTCCAAAAACCTTGGGGTGAAGTGTTTTAACGCGCCCTCCGAGTATAGAAGGGTAGTCCGTAAGATCTTCAACTGGTATAACATCTGCACCGCAGGATTCTATAAATTTCTGTGTTCCACCGGTTGAGTATATTGTAATATTATGAACTTTTAAAGCTTCTATGATCGGCTCTAATCCATCCTTGTGAAATACAGAAATTAAAGCTGATTTTATGGGTTTTTGCTGAGACATGAAACGTTAACTTTTAAGTTTTTGCAAAGCTAAGTTATTCAGTTTTAATTCATCAAAAAAGTAGTGTTGAAGTTTAAAGTTTTTTTAATATCCTTATACAATAAGATTATCTTTTGATCAGCATGATTTAATGCGCTGAAAACCAATACTATAATTGTTTCTTGGCTTGCTTAAAAAATAAATCATAAAAAACTTGCTTTTTATGTCAAAAAATTTATTTTTGCAAAAATATTTAAACGAACGATTATGTATTGGACATTAGAGTTGGCATCTTATTTAAGTGATGCACCTTGGCCTGCAACGAAGGATGAATTGATAGACTACGCTATTCGTACTGGTGCACCTCTCGAAGTTGTTGAAAATCTTCAGTCCATCGAAGATGAAGGTGATACATATGATTCCATAGAAGAAATTTGGCCTGATTATCCTACTGACGAAGATTATCTCTGGAACGAAGATGAATATTAATACAGTCTTACTTCTAACAACATTTAATCGCATAGCCTCCAATCACGGAGGTTTTTTTGTTTAATAAGGTTATGAGTCGTTGTCCTGAGCTTAGTTGAAGGATAATAAGCTTATGAGGTTATGAGTTTATAGGCTTATGAGTCTATGAGTCATTGTCTTGAGCGTAGTTGAAGGATAATGAGGTATAGTTTATAAGTGTATGGACTTAGGCAGGTTAATAATATGAATTACAATCTTTTTCGAAAACCCATAACCTATTCTTTATATGTCACTTCGAGTATCCCGACAGTTTCGTCGAGATGTATCGAGAAGGGTTTTGTGTTTAAAAAAATCTCAATTCTCTCACATATCGGTGTTGTTTCTTTATCTGTAAATAAAAAACACTACCAATGACGTTTTTATTTAACTAATTGATATTTTAAATTCGATTTATATTTTTCCCTAGAGGGAAAAGCCTATAGGCAAAGGGTGTTATTTCGTAATTGTACATTCTTAATTAACACCCATCTTTCATCTTCCTTCCGAGGAAAAAAGCTTAATTTTTGTCACTTGTAAAAGTTACTGACTATTATATAAAATTTGAAAAATTTTCGTTGGCTCGATTTGACTTGTTTTAACATATGGTCTACATAGATGTATTGGAATTGTAATTCTCTAATGTACTTTTTATATGCCTAGGTCGTTAAGTTTAAAAAGTAATGAGATAAGCTTTTGAGCTTTCTTAAGATTGACTTTTCGAAGCAAAAAACAAGCTGCTTACGATGAATTTGGTATCATCATGCATAGGCTATTTATTGTTGAATTCCGATTATAAATTAAAGTGTTCTAATTGTGCCATTTTGGCATTTTGCAACTTAATATGACTAAATTTTAACTCATGCTACAATCATAGCACGTTTTTTGTCTTATTTTTGAACCTATTAAAATTTGAAACCATTATGGGAATTTTAGATTCTGTACTTAAAGCCTTTGTTGGTGATAAAGCCAAAAAAGATCTCAAAGAAATATATCCGATTGTTGATAAAATTAAATCCTTCGAAGCTCAGCTTGAAAAATTAAGTCTTGATGAACTGCGATACAAAACTGTCGAATTCAAAGACAAGATAAAGACAGCCAGTAAAGATGAGCTTGAGCAAATTGAAAAGCTTAAGACTGAAGCAGAGGCTTGTGAAGATATCAATGAAAAAGAAGATATTTACGATCAGATCGACAGTATTGAAGATGTTGTTTATGAAAATTCTGAGAAAGTTCTAGAAGAAATTCTTCCGGAGGCTTTTGCTGTGGTCAAAGAGACTGCTAAACGTTTTTACCACAACGAAGAATTAGTTGTCAAAGCCACAGAATATGATCGTGAACTTTCGGCTGCAAAAGACTACATTACACTGGATGGTGAACAGGCTATTTGGTCAAATTCATGGGATGCTGCCGGAAAACCGGTAACCTGGGATATGATTCATTATGATGTGCAGCTTATAGGTGGTATAGTTATGCATCAGGGTAAAATTGCTGAAATGCAGACGGGTGAAGGTAAGACCCTGGTGGCAACTCTTCCTGTTTATCTCAATGCACTTACCGGCAACGGGGTTCATCTTGTCACTGTCAACGATTATCTGGCAAAACGGGATAGTGCCTGGATGGCACCTATCTTTCAATTTCATGGTTTGAGTGTAGATTGCGTAGATTATTATAAGCCTAATTCTGCTGAAAGAAGACAGGCTTACAAGGCTGATATCACTTACGGAACGAACAATGAATTTGGTTTTGATTACCTGAGAGATAACATGAGTCATGCGCCGGACGATTTAGTCCAGCGCAAGCACAATTACGCTATTGTGGATGAGGTAGATTCTGTATTGATTGATGAAGCCAGAACACCTCTGATTATTTCCGGTCCTATTCCCAAAGGCGATGTTCATGAATTTGACCAGCTTAAGCCAAAAATCGCTCAGCTTGTTGAAATACAGCGTAAGCATTTGGTGAAAGAACTTGCAGAAGCCAAAAAACTCATAGCTGATGGTGATACAAAGGAAGGTGGATTAAAACTTTATCGTGTATTTCGTGGGTTGCCTAAGAACAAGGCCCTCATCAAGTATATGAGCGAAGAAGGTATTAAGCAAATCCTGCAAAAAACCGAAAACTTCTACATGCAGGACAATAACCGTGAAATGCCGACGGTAGATAAAGAGCTCTATTTCGTTATTGAAGAGAAAAATAACCAGATAGACCTGACTGACAAAGGTGTGGATTATTTGTCGGGTGAAGATGATCCGGATTTCTTTGTTATGCCTGAAATGGGAACTGAAATCGCAAAAATTGAAAATGAAGGCCTTTCAAAAGAAGAAGAAATTGCCAAAAAAGAAGAGCTCTATAGAGATTTTGGTGTGAAAAGCGAACGTATTCATACAATGCGTCAACTCTTGAAGGCATATACACTCTTTGAAAAAGACACTGAATACGTCGTGATGGACAACAAAGTAAAAATTGTTGACGAGCAGACCGGTCGTATTATGGAAGGCCGTCGATATTCTGACGGTTTGCATCAGGCGATAGAAGCAAAAGAGAATGTAAAGATTGAAGACGCCACCCAGACTTTCGCTACTATAACACTTCAGAATTATTTCAGAATGTATAACAAGCTGTCGGGTATGACAGGAACAGCGGTAACGGAAGCAGGAGAGTTTTGGGAAATTTACAAGTTGGATGTGATAGAAATTCCAACCAACCGACCTATCGCCAGAGATGACAGGGAAGATTTGGTCTACAAAACCAAGCGTGAAAAATATAACGCCATCATTGATGAGGTCGTAAAATTATCAAAAGCCGGAAGACCTGTTTTGATAGGTACAACGTCAGTTGAAATATCGGAATTGTTGAGTAAAATGCTTAACATCAGAAAAGTAAAACATAACGTACTTAATGCAAAACTTCACAAGCGCGAGGCTGATGTCGTAGCAGAAGCAGGTAACTCAGGTATTGTAACCATAGCTACCAATATGGCAGGTCGTGGAACGGATATCAAATTGTCAAAAGCTGTAAAAGATGCCGGTGGTTTGGCTATAATTGGTACAGAACGACACGATTCCAGACGAGTGGACAGACAGTTAAGAGGTCGTGCCGGACGTCAGGGCGATCCGGGTAGTTCTCAATTTTATGTGTCTCTGGAAGATAATTTGATGCGTTTGTTCGGTAGTGAACGTATTGCGAAGCTTATGGACAAAATGGGTCTCAAAGAAGGAGAAGTGATCCAACACAAGATGATCTCCAATTCTATTGAGCGCGCCCAAAAGAAAGTTGAAGAGAACAACTTTGGAATCCGTAAGCGTCTTCTTGAATATGACGACGTTATGAACGCACAGCGTGAAGTCGTTTACAAAAGACGTTATCACGCCCTATTTGGAGAAAGATTAAGAATCGATATTGCCAATATGATTTATGATACTGCAGAAAGTATTGTTAATCTCAATAAACAGTCCGAAGATTACGCCAATTTCGAATTTGAGCTGATCAGATTCTTTTCAATGGACGTGCCCGTGGATGAAACTGAATTCAAAAAAATATCTGCAGACAAACTCATTGAGAAGGTCTATAAATCAGCTTATGAACGCTACGAAGAAAAAATGATTAGAAATGCAGAATTGGCATTTCCGGTCATTAAACAAGTCTATGAAAATCAAGGTGACAGATTCGAACGCATTGCTGTGCCGTTTACAGATGGGCAAAAGACATTAAATGTAGTAACTAACCTTAAAAAAGCCTACGAAACAGATGGTAAGCAATTAGTTACCGATTTTGAAAAGAACATCACTTTAGCGATCATAGACGAGGCCTGGAAGAATCACCTCAGAAAAATGGATGAGCTGAAGCAAAGTGTTCAACTGGCAGTTCATGAGCAAAAAGATCCTTTGGTCATTTACAAGTTTGAAGCCTATGAATTGTTCACTGCTATGCTCGATGAAGTCAATAAGGATGTTATTGCCTTTCTGTTTAAAGGTGAATTGCCTGACAGAAATACTGCAAACATCAGGGAGGCTTCTCAGCGCAGAAGACAGGATAAGGTACAAACCAGAAAAGATGAAATTCAAAATCTGGATGAAAGAGCTGCAGCAGCAAGACAAGCCGGAGCAAATGCCAGCAATCAAGGTGGAGGAAGACAGGTTACTGAAACGATTGTCAGAGATAAGCCTAAAATTGGCCGAAACGACACCGTGACCATCAAAAACATACAGACCGGTGAGAATAAAAGCTTGAAATACAAAAAAGCCATTCCTATGATCAACCAGGGGCAATGGGTTTTGATTGACCAGGAATAGAGACGTGTTGGAGATATGGAAAAATTTAAAATTGAATTTAAATGGGCTTCAATATTCACAGGCATAAATATCTTGTGGGTCTATGCTGAGAAGTTTCTGGGATTCCATGATGAACAAAGTTTTATTCATCCGATTCTAAGTTATATTTTGGTTATTCCCATATCTGTATGTATATTTTTAAGTCTCAGACAAAAAAGGGATCAGTATTACTCTGGTAACATTACCTGGCAAAAGGCTTTTCTTTCCGGGGCGCTCTTTAGCTTGTTGATAGCCGGTTTGTCACCGGGAACTGTTTATGTTATGACCCAATACATTTCTCCGGATTTTTTTGATAATGCCATCCGAACCAGTATTGAAAAAGGTTCTGATGAAAAATTTATTAATGAAATTTTCAACCTGAATGCTTACATCCAAAGTACGATGATGCTCTATATATCTTTTGGTGTAATGATTTCAGCTATTGCCGGACTAGTTGTCAAGAGAAAAAGTGCTTCAGTCTAATCATTTATCAAAAATGTTGTCAGGAAATCCTGTTCAGGTTTAACAATTTCATAGTTAGACTTTGGTTCAGTTTTTGATATTATATATTATTAATACATAAATAAATGAATTCAAATTTTAGCCGTATAATTGACAGTGAAACACCGGTTTTAATTGACTTTTTTGCAGATTGGTGCGGGCCTTGTAAAATGCTGGCGCCAATTTTAAAAGAAGTAAAAGATGAGCTCAAAGACGAGATCAAGATCATTAAAATTGATGTCGATAAAAATCAGCAATTGGCATCTCAATATCAGGTGCGAGGTGTTCCGACTATGATCTTATTTAAAAATAAGCAACAACTTTGGAGACAAAGTGGTGTACTTCAGAAACAGGATTTAATTAATATCATAAATCAACACAAATGAAAAAGATAATTTTTGCGATTATTGGCCTTTTTTCTTTAGGAATGACGGCACAGAAATCCGTTAGTATCAATGAAGATATTGATGGCTTAAAAGTCTCTGCCGGACTTTTGGTAGAGCTTTATACCAATGCAGATGAGAATAAAATTGTAGCCAGTGAAGAGGTATTTGAAGCTATCAACTACAAAGTGAGGGAAAACCAATTGAAAATATCCTCTTCTATAGAAACCTTACTCGAAGGCGATGTCCCATTGGAATTAAAAGTTTACGTTAAGGACTTGAACAATTTAAATGTTGTACAGGGCTCCGAAGTGGAGTTTGTAAACAAGTTTGAAACGGATAAATTATTTCTCAGAGCAGGAGAAGGCTCTACCATAAGTGGTGAAATCTATGTGAATTCTTTGGAGGCTAAGGTCATATCAGGAGGTGAAATAGAAGTTGTCGGTGAAGCTAAGTCACAGGAAGTTGAAGTGAATACCGGAGGTGAATATGATGGAGAAGATTTTATCACCGAAAATACTTTTGTAAAAATCTCTTATGGTGGCGAAGCTGAGGTCTACGCTTCAAAAAATTGTGAAGCCAAAGTTATTGTCGGTGGCACAATAGATATTTACGGAAATCCTGAGTTTTTAAATGAAAAGACTAACTTCGGTGGTGAAATCAATTTGAAGAAATAAGTTAATAATTTGTAGTTATAAATTTTATTAATAGAAGGTTATAAACCAAGGTTTTAAGGCTATAGCTATTAATTTTTTATTACGAATGCCCTAAAGTCGGAAATCTTGGATTTATGTTATTTTATTTACTCCGTTTCAAAGTTTTAAGGTTTTTTATAAAAATACGAATAGTATAATTAAAATCTAAATTTGTAATTTTATATCCATTAGAATTATGAACTTAAAAACAGCTTTAGATAAATATATTTCAAGCTCGCCTGATATTTTGGGAGGTACACCTGTGTTCAAAAATACCAGAGTTCCCGTGAAAATATTATTTGACTACCTTCAAGGTGGTGAAAATTTGCAAGAATTTTTGGATAATTATCCTACTGTTAAATCCGCTTATGCTTCGAAATTATTAGAAGTATTATCTGTTTATGTAGTAGAATTAGAGAATGATGAAACTGCTGCTTGACGAGAATTTACCAAAAAAGTTAAAATATCGCTTTAATAAGAATTACGAGGTTCTAACCGTTCCGGAAATGGGTTGGAGCGGAATAAAAAATGGAGACTTATTAGTAAAAATGCAGTCAAAAAATCTAAGGATTTTGCTAAGTGTTGATAAAAATATGAGTCATCAACAAAACCTGGAGAAACACAACATAAGTTTGATTGTTCTTAATTCAAATGATACCAGATATAATGCTTTGTTACGTTTTGTGCCAGAGATTGAAGAACTTCTGTCAAAGGAAATCGAATCAGGATTGATCATCTTAGATTAAGTATAGTTATAAAAGCACCTTTCGATAGCACTACTAGTATTGTTTTTGTAATTTTAATTAAGACATTTGACTAATTATTTGCAATAAGTTCTTCCTTATCTTCTTTAGCAAAACCATCGTCCAATTGATCTCTCATGTCCTGAATAAATTCAAAATATTTAGGCTTTAGATCATCCGGCATGGGTTCAGCTTTAGGTAAATCTTGCTTGTAAGGGTCAACCTGTTTCCCGTAGACCCAAAAACGATAGCAGACATGTGGTCCAGTAGCCAGGCCAGTACTGCCAACATAACCAATGACTTCACCTTGTTTGACGCGTTCACCAACTTTTACAGCTCGTCTGGACATGTGTAAATATTGCGTGGTGTATTTATTGGTATGTTTTATTTTTACATAATTGCCATTACCACGGGTATAACCGGATTTTATAACCACACCATTGGCTGTTGCCCAAATAGGCGTTCCTCTGGGAGCTGCATAATCTGTACCTTTATGCGCTTTCCATCTTCTTTGTACAGGGTGAAAACGTCTTGGGCTATATCTTGACGAAATCCTGGAATACTGCACCGGAGCTTTTAAGAAAAATCGTCTTAGTGTTTTTGCTTGTTCGTCAAAATACTCTGTACGCTTTAGGGTAGAATCTACCATGAACTCAAAGGCGTAATAAGGTTTTTCCTGATGATAGAACAACGCCGCATCAACACTTTCGAGACCAGCATAAATTGTATCATTGATATACTTTTCTTTAAAAATCACCTTAAATCTATCTCCTGGATTAATTCTGAAAAAATCAATATTCCATTGGTAAATATCGGCTAGCCTGTTAGTAAGCATGTAGTCTATCCCCGCTTCATCAATCGCCAGAGACAATGAAGAATTGATAACACCTGAAGCTACCCTGGTTTTGATCGTTACTGGTTTTTTTTCTCTTACGGCATAGATGCTGTCACCTAAAAAAACTTTAGTATAATCAATCTTGTTGTGTTCGTAAATAAAGATTTCAGGTTTTTTTAAGGTGTCTTTTGATTTTAAAATGGTGTAGGGTCTTCCAACGTTTATGCGTTTAAAGTTGAAAATTGTGTCAGGGATTTTCTGAGTGATCTTATATACTTCACCAGGAGTTACACCGTGTTTGTCCATGATAGAACCAAAAAAATCTCCTCGTCTAACCGTATCCTCAACGACTTCAAAATCATTAAGGCTAAGTCCATATGCTTTTTTGATGACCTCTTTTGGAGGAGTAATTTCTTTAGCTACATTTGGTTTGTTGTCTATTTTATTTTTAACGTCATTTTTACAGCTTGTTAGCAATAAAAAAAACGTAAAACATATAAAAATTAGCTTTTGCATACAGGTCATTTTCAATCAGCGCAAATTTAATTAAAACATCTTAAATAGTCAGTAGATAGTGCCTTCTTATTAACTATTTTATAAACGATTGAAGTTAAATAGCCTTAAGTTTTTATTTTTGAATTGAACTTTATTTTTCATCAATTTGGAAACTTTACTCATTTTTGGCTTACAATATCCTGAATCAAAATCAACGGCTGCAGGTTCAAGAATGCTTCAATTAATTTCATTGTTTAAGGAATATGGCTATGATATTCATTTTGCCTGTGCTCAATTGCCAACAGAATTCTCAAATGATCTGAATGTGTTAAAAATTAATACACATGCCGTAAAAATTAATGATAAGCTTACCGGTCTATTGCTCAAGGAAATCAATCCTCATATTGTTTTGTTTGACAGATTTATTACTGAAGAACAATTTGGTTGGATAGTAGAAGAGACCTGTCCAAATGCACTGAAAATTCTTGATACTGAAGATCTTCATTTTTTAAGGGAAAACAGAGAAAAATTGTTAGACCTCCAGGATTCAAACCCTTATGAGTTTGCTTTTACTGATAAAGCTAAACGTGAAATAGGAGCTATTTACAGGTGTGATTTGACTTTAATGATCTCAAAAGTTGAAATAGAGATTTTAGTTGAAAAATTCAGAATCCCTGAAGAGCTTCTTTGGTATCTGCCTTTTATTTTCGATGTAAGTAAATTAAAAATTGAGAATACACCAAAGTATGAAGATCGCCTGCACTTTGTAAGTATTGGTAATTTTAAGCACAGGCCAAATCTGGACATGGTTAAACATCTGCATAAAAACATCTGGCCAGAGATACGAAAGGCTTTACCCAAAGCTGAATGGCATGTTTTTGGCGCATACCTTCCACAGCAAATCCAGGAGATGCATAAGCCTGAGAATGGCGTTATAGTTATGGGCAGGGCAGAAGATGTTTTATCTACACTACAGAGCTACAAGGTCATGTTAGCACCTCTGCGGTTTGGTGCAGGTCTTAAAGGTAAATGCTTTGACAGTATGCGATCCGGTACGCCTTCAGTGACTACATCTGTTGGTGCTGAAGGTATAACAGAGCACAAAGATTGGCCTGGTTTTGTGGAAGATGATGAGCAGGAATTTGTGAATGCATCGGTTGAACTCTACCAAAATCAAAACATTTGGCAAGACAAACAGAAAAAGGCCTTTGAAATATTAAGTCAAAATTTTAGCAAAGCAGAATTTCAAAAGAAATTTCAAGAAGAACTGAAATATGGACTTAGCCACCTCAAAAGCATCCGCAGAAACAACCTCACCGGACAACTCCTCAAGTTCCATCTTCACCGCAGTACGAAGTTTATGTCTTTGTGGATTGAGGAAAAGAACCTTAAGTAAACCACCTCAAAAGTAATATTTTGAGGTGATCTAATTAGTTTCAACTTTGCTTTGTAAGCGTTACCTCAGCAGTTTTCGTCGTAGGTAGTATATGAATATTGCCGTCGGGGCAATCTGGTCCAATAATATCACTATCTGGCAAAACCCATAAAGTTATTATTGTACTATTAACGAAGTCTAAGAAAACAGTTCCTTTTTGATTGCAGTTAGCTTGTAAACCTGCATAGTTTGCATAATACCTAGTTGTAGTCTCTCCAAAAAATTTACCATCAATATGATCTTTATAATCATCAAACATAGCAAGTGTATTTACAAGTACATTACCGTTATCATCTTCGATCTTATATTTGATTAAGAGTTCATCAAAAGATATTCTTACACCAAACTTATCTTCTAAAATACTTATATCGAGAGTAAGTGTTTTATTATCATAAAAACCTGACCAAATGCCAACGAATTTATCCAAATGGTTATTGATATCCTTAAAATACATCCCATCTTGGATGTTATAATTGTCATTATTAGGATACATATGGTATGTTTCTAGTGGTACAATCCCAGCTTGTTGTATGTTTTGAGCATAGCAACTGTATAAACTCAAAAACACTATAAAACACATCATATTCTTCATGTCAGATATTAAAAATAACCACCTCAAAGCTAATGTTTTGAGGTGGTTTGTAATATTAAGGATTTACGTAATATTTAATTGCTGTTATATGATTAAAAGAATCTAAACTTAAAATCAGGGACCCTGCATAATGTGCTGATTTGATAATATTCACAAATTTATAATTATTTTCACCTGTAGCAATAGTATAATTTACACTAGTTAAATCACTAATTGGATCTCCAATTTCCAGAGATATACCATCGATAGTAATTATTTTAGCTTCAACACCAATAACCTCAAGTTGAGGATCAGAGTCATCATTAGCGAAAAATACTTTTAGTCCGCTATCGTATTCAAAATATTTTTGCGCTTCCCCAATCATTTGACCAAATTCTTCAATGCTTACATCATTCGGATGACTAAGCGCTATTCCTGTGTTATTATTCTCATCTTGATTAATTGGAAATAGACTCGCCATTTGAGCAGTATTTCCATTCGTAGCTTTTATATCTGTAAAAAGCACATCATGAAATTTTATGGTATTATAAACACTTTCAGAGAGTATTGTGTAGTCGTTTTGGCTGTAAACTAAAAACACTTTAAAAAAGAAAATTAATACCAATATATAATTTAGAGTTTTTCTTATTTCAAAAAGATGAATTTAACCACCCCAAAAATAATGATTTGGAGTGGTTATACACAATTAATTTTGTTTAGTTAATACCACGGCATTGTTCGCGTCAGTTGGTAAAATATGAATATTTTCAGTCAATGAGCATCCAGGTCCGACTATGTCATTACTTGGAGCAATCCAAAAGTTTATAGTATTACTGTTTATAAAATCAAAAATTGCATAGCCTTTTTGATTACATTCCACTTGCTCTCCATAATAATTTGCAAGATAAACTGACGTTGTATCTGCAAAAAATTTACCACTCATATGATATTTATAGGAATCAAACATATCTAAGGTATTTATAAGTACATTACCATTATCTTCTTCGATCTTATATTTGATTAAGAGTTCATCGTAGGCAATTCTATATCCTACCTTTTGCTCCAAAATAGTAATATTAAGCGTAAGAGTTTTGTTATCATAAGACCCCGTCCAAGTTCCAACAAATTTGTCGAGATGGTTGTTCACATCTTTAAAGTAATTAACATCACTGAGTTTTAAATTATCGTCTGTTTTGTAATTATAGTATTCTTCCAGGGGTACGACACCCGCTAATTGTATATTTTGAGCAAAACAACTGTATAAGCTCAATACAACTATAATGTTTATTATATTTTTCATCTTTATTATTATTTAGTTACAATCATTATTTGGTATTAGATCGCTTTTATCATCATTAAATTCCTGATGCAGTGCTTCATACTCGTTTGTCGTTTCATCTTTTACGTATTCATACAATTCAAAACCATTACCATTTTCATTAACAACCTCATCTAAGTATTTTTTGAATGCAAATACTGGATTGTCTTCATCTTCAAAATAACCTCGATAAATGTCTTGATCCATAACAAAATTTCTCAAATTATCACCTGTTCCTGGATATTTTAAATCAAAAATACCATGGCAACTTATAACGGTCATGTAGACATCCTGTAGATTTTTGCCATTATTTTTTGCTTTGATAAGTAAACGTTTAAAAATAAATATATCCATAGGTGAAGGCATTGGTATTGAACTTTGCGTCGTAGTGTTCACATAATCTCTTATTTTTATTTCACCGCAGGGGTGCGTGTGCACTAATCCTTTCGTATTATCAAGGTTTAAGTTTGCATAGGAAACATGATGTCCGTCACTAGAGGTTGGAAGTGATATAAACCCATTTTTCCTATCCTCCCCAAAACCCATTTCATCAGCATTGTTGGTATCACCTGGTGTATTGAGCTGATTTAATTTAGCTTTATAGTCTGTATCTGAGATTAAGTTTTTTATTTCTTCACAAGGATCAGTCACACACTCATCATTTTCATTCCTAACGAAGCCTTCTGGACAATCTTCAGGAGGTTCCACACAATTCCCGTTTTCATCTTTGATTAGTCCGGGTTGGCAACCATCCTGATTGGTGTTGCCTGCATGCATGGTTGGTTCGTCTGGGGTGTCATCGGGTATTGGCGATATGCCACCTTCTGCGTCATCCGGAATTATTTCTGGTCTATAAATAACGAGTATAGATAGTTTGTCTCCGGAATCACCTACAACGGTGACTTCGTCAAGATCTCCAAGGTCCCAGTCATCAGGGTCAGTCCCGGCATTGTCACCATTATCATTGTTATTACCGCCGTCATCACCGCCACCGCCAGTTTTTTGAAGACTGCCGAGCCCGGCGGCAATATTTATCGTCGTAGGATGGTTGGCTATATCATAATAGCCAGTGTAATAGTTATCTTCAATAATGAGAGCATCAATAATATCACCGGATAAGTTTGTTATAATAGCCTTACCCCAAAATGAACCCGGGGTTGAAACCGAATCAGGTATCATATGGTAAACTACAGATTTGATATTGCCATTTATTTCAACAGAGAATAGCCGTGAATACGCATTATTTAAACTTGTGGTAACGGGTGTAACTGTAATGTGAGCATTAGCATTGTCTATGCTTATACTGTCATTATATTGAAAATATGGCGTAATCCAGGACGATTGTCCGGACTTGTTCAAATTAGCTGCTTTAAAAGCTTTAAATGCTTCTGCAACATCTTTCGGATGTACGGTTTGCAGATTCAGGCTGTTTTCAGAAACACTTGGTTTGAATTGGTTATCTTTTTCACAACTCGTAAAACCAATAGAAAACAGCATAATTAACAAAAAGAGTTTTATATTATTTATCATTGCATATTTTGATATTTGGATTAATGTTTAATTTTTCAACTTAAGTAAAATACATCTCTAAGTAAATCCAAATATCAAATAGGCCTTGTTTAGCTTAAAACAAAATAAGGGCTTTGAGCTAATTGAGCATTTGCAAAATTGCCCAATGCATATGCAACTCTGTAGCTCTGTAGCTCTGTAGCTCTGTAGCTCTGTAGCTCTGTAGCTCTGTAGCTCTGTAGCTCATAATATTAAATAATTAATACTAAATTAGATAAAAAAAATAAAAAATGGAATAAAACTTAAAGAAAAATAATCAGTTCGTAAATTATAATTAATTATTCCGTGTACGGAATTCAACGACTTTACTTATAATTGGTTTATAGAAAGCTAAGTACAAAACCCTCTAATTCAACAATAAATTAGAGGGTATGTAATTATACTATGTTAGGACTGTATAGCCAATATTTACAATTGTATTGTTAATTTGACTGTACTCAATGTAAATGAATTTATCGCATTTTTCGCAAGGGGCTATTATATATCCTTTAATTCCAGTTGGATAATTTCCTCCATTATTTACGACTAAATTTAATGGCGATAAAACACTTATATTGTCCCCTACGGAAATATTAATGCTATCTATTGTTAAATTAGGTGCTGAGCTTTCTATTTCAAAACTACTTAAAGTTAAATTCGAACCATCAGAAACGTATGAACCAAAACTAACACTAAACCCATTATAAACAAACTTAATAGATTTACCTGTTGCGCTTTGTTCTACATTAGCAGCATTTCCAAATAAGTTAAACATAAGAGTTTGATCTCCATTTGTGTTTTTGATATTCTGGATACTCTTGCCATTTATCATAATGTCATTAAAATTAGCTTCTCCGAAACTATTTACATCAGGTTGGGCATAAACACTACTTGCTGTTATTAATACTATTATTAAATATTTCATGTTATTTGATTTTAAAAATTAGTTGCAATCGTCAGTTACGACTCCGTTATTGTCAATATCTGTTTCTAAATAATTCCTTGGATCTACTAAATTAAAATTGTTGTCAAAATTCCAGCTAGAACTGCCATCGTGTAATCTTGTCTCTATATGAACGTGTGAATCGGTGTATCCACCATTTATTGCAGACCTTAAGTTTCCTGAATCACCTTGATAACCTATTATTTGTCCTGCAACTACATTTGTTAAAGGATTTGTAGACATAGTAATTCTATTGTCTTTTTGTAAATGAAAATAAGTAGTAATTACAGTTTGACCTGTAGGTAAGGTACTTTGAATTTGGACCATATAACCTGCATCTTGCTCAAAAGGAGTATTGTACACAGTGCCGTCAAACATTGCAAAAACAGGTGCACCATACGGATTTTCAAGATCTATGCCGGCATGATGTTTATTTCTTCCATCGGTCCCAGTGCAGTTGCCTCCGTATCTATTGCAACCATACATACCACCTAAAATACCAGATTTTGATTGAGAAGCAATCTTGATATTAGAAACCGGATTACCTGGACAAGGAATTTTCTTGCAATTGCCATCCTTATCTTCCACATACCCACTTTTACAATCACAATCACCATCATCGTTTTGTATCATATTTTCATCAGGACAATCTTCAGGAGGTTCCACACAATTCCCGTTTTCATCTTTGATCAGTCCGGGTGGGCAACCATCCTGATTGGTGTTGCCTGCAGGTGCAGTAGGTTCAGAAGGTGTAGAATCTGGAATAGAAGAAGCTCCTCCATCGCTATTATCAGGAAATAACTCAGGCACAAATATGATTGTAATCCCTGCCGATAGCCCATCATTTGGTGGCTCTGTCACAGTTACTTCATCAAGCTCTTCATGCCAATGATCACAGTTATCAGGGCAAGAACCATTATTATTATTTTTATTCAAATTTTTATTACCCTTATTAAAAATGTTATATTTTTCACTGTGATTTTTAATATCGTAATAATTAATATAAAGATTGTCTTCTACATCGAATGCTGAAAGTAAATCACCTGATAAATCGGTAATTAATACCTTACCCCAAAACGAATTTGAAGTTGAAATAGAGTCCGGAATCATGTGGTACAACACAGATTCAACTTCGCCATTTATTTCTAATGAAAATAAACGGGAGTAAGCATTGCTTACAGTTGTTACCACAGGTGTAACTGTAATATGAGCATTAGAATTATCTATGCCTATACTGTCATTATATTGAAAATATGGCGTAATCCAGGACGATTGTCCGGACTTGTTCAAATTAGCTGCTTTAAAAGCTTTAAATGCTTCTGCAACATCTTTCGGATGTACGGTTTGCAGATTCAGGCTGTTTTCAGAAACACTTGGTTTGAATTGGTTATCTTTTTCACAACTCGTAAAACCAATAGAAAACAGCATAATTAACAAAAAGAGTTTTATATTATTTATCATTGCATATTTTGATATTTGGATTAATGTTTAATTTTTCAACTTAAGTAAAATACATCTCTAAGTAAATCCAAATATCAAATAGGCCTTGTTTAGCTTAAAACAAAATAAGGGCTTTGAGCTAATTGAGCATTTGCAAAATTGCCCAATGCATATGCAACTCTGTAGCTCTGTAGCTCTGTAGCTCTGTAGCTCTGTAGCTCTGTAGCTCTGTAGCTCTGTAGCTCATAATATTAAATAATTAATACTAAATTAGATAAAAAATTTGTTTTACAAAATTAAATTTAAGAATAAATGCAATCCAAACTTCCAAATGTAGGAACAACCATATTTACCACTATGAGTCAGCTGGCTCTGGAGCACGGTGCTATAAATCTATCTCAGGGTTTCCCCAATTTTATGCCTGATCAACAATTAATTAAACTGGCTAAGGAAGCTGTATCTTCTCAAAAGAACCAATATGCACCTTTAGCAGGCTTGCCGGGATTACGCCAAAAACTGGTAGAAAAAATACAGCGCCTGCATAACAAATGCTATGATTGGGAATCTGAAATTACAATTACAGCCGGCGCAACACAGGCTATTTTTACGGCTATATCAGCATTAGTGCATCCTAAAGATGAGGTTATCGTATTTAAACCGGCTTACGATTGTTACGAACCGGCCGTAGAACTTTTCGGGGGTAAGGTGAGGCAGGTTCAATTAACGGCACCGGATTATGCTATTCCATGGGAAAAAGTAAAAGATGTTGTTTCTGAAAAAACCAAACTCATCATTATCAATACGCCTCACAACCCTTCAGGATATGTCTGGACAAAAGACGATTTTAAAGCCCTTAAGGCTGTTGTCAAAAACACCTCTGCTTATATTTTAAGCGATGAGGTTTATGAATACATGGTCTTTGATGGCAAAAGGCACATCAGTATTTGTGAAGATGAAGAGTTAGCTGATAGAAGCATCATTACATGTTCATTTGGAAAAACTTATCATGTTACGGGTTGGAAACTTGGTTATGCGGTTGCTGCAAAGCCAATAATGGCAGAATTCAGAAAGGTACACCAGTACAATGTGTTTTGCGTAAATCATCCGTTGCAATATGCCCTAAGTCAACTCCTTGAAGACAGTTCGCATTATCTGCAATTGTCTGATTTCTATCAGAATAAAAGAGATTACTTTTTAAAGTTGGTTAAAGACTCCAAATTTAATTTTTTGCCTACACAGGGTACGTATTTTCAGATGGCAGACTATACTGGTATATCAGATCTTCCGGATACGGAATTTTGCCTGGAATTGATCAAAAAACATAAACTGGCTGCTATTCCTATATCTGTCTTTAACCAAAAGAATCTTCAGCAAGGTTTTATCAGATTTTGTTTTGCAAAAACTGATGAAACTTTAGAAAAAGCTGCAGAAATCATCAATAAACTTTGATCACTTTAGGTATAAGGCTTTTTGTTTATAGTCAATAACAGCTCTACCTTTTTTTAGAATATCAGCACCGATGATGCCGTCAACTTCTTCAGCATCATGGTCCGTCAGCGCTATATTGACGTGGCTCAGGTCAAAAACGACGACACTTGCATTATCTTTGGACCATTCACCGATTTTAAGTTTATTATCTTCAGAGACTTTTGTGAGCATATTGGTTGCGCCGGCACCTGCGGCTTTTACATCACTATTTTTGGCAAAGAGGTTGAAATATTTTACCCGACTAAAGTCTACACAAGTACTTGACGCACCTGTATCCAGAATAAAACGGCCTTCAATACCATTAATTCTGGCCTGTACAGCAAAATGGTCGGTTTCTGTGTATTTTAATTTTATTCTTTTGTAGCCTTTTTTTAATAAAAATTCCCGCAAAGATGCCATTTATGTTTTTGGGCAAATATAGCTTAGAATCGCAATTAATTATCTAAAACAAATTGTAATAGTTTGTCGTTTTCGGGGTATGACCTGAAATGAAGACTGGCTTGGCTTGGGCCGAAATTTTATACTAAAGGATAATTTTCAAAGACCCTTAGCCTTTTTGGCATAGTAAAGATGAACCCTTAAAGCAAATTGCTCCATAAAGCAATGTAGTTTTATGGAGCAATAATAGAATTTATTAGTGTTGTTTGAACTTTATTCTCCGGGAAATTCAGCTTTTCTTTTATTTAAAAATGCCTGAGTACCTTCTTTAAAATCATCAGTGCCAAAAGCTTCACCAAAAGCATTAATCTCGATGTCATAGCCGTCTTCATCAAACACATATCCTGCATTTACAGCTTCAATGGCTGCTTTGATCGCAACCAGTGAATTATTACATATTTTTTTTGCAATGGCTTTGGTGTTTTCAATAAGGTCTTCTTGCTCAAAAACATGGTTGACAAGTCCAAGCCTGTAAGCTTCATCAGCCGGAATCATTTCAGCGGTCATGATCATTTCCATAGCCTTGCCTTTACCAACCAGCTGAGGTAAACGTTGTGTACCTCCGTATCCGGGAATAACCCCTAAAGATACTTCAGGTAAACCCATTTTGGCGTTTTTAGATGCCGTTCTGAAATGCGCAGCCATAGCCAATTCTAAACCACCACCAAGTGCAAAACCATTTATGGCGGCAATAACAGGCTTGCTGAAGTTTTCTATATAATCAAATAATTTTTCCTGACCACTTGCAGCCAGATCTTTGCCCTCGTCAACACTGTAGTCTGCAAATTCAGATATGTCTGCACCTGCTACAAAAGCTTTTTCTCCACTACCGGTAATGATGACAACTTTAATATCATTATCATTCTCAAGTTCTATAAGTCCTTCGTGTAACTCATCAATAGTCTCTCGGTTAAGCGCATTAAGTTTACTTGGACGATCAATTTTTAATATAGCTATTCTGCCTTGTAAGTCTATACTAATATTTTGATAACTCATTGTTTTTGGGTTTTAGGTAATGTTATTTTAAACGTTGTAAATGTATTAATTTCAGATTCAACTTGTATGCTTCCGTTGTGATTATCCACTATTTTTTTTACCATACTTAGTCCCAGTCCCATGCCGCTGCTTTTGGTGGTAAATTGAGGTTCAAAAATCCGATCTACTATATCCTCTGGAATACCCACACCATTGTCTTTAATCTGAATAGTTGCCGTTGTCTCATTATCAATGATTTCAATGTCAATTTTTGGGTTTTCAACTTCTTCAATAGCCTGCAAGGCATTTTTAATTAAATTGGTTACAATTCTCACGAGTTGGGCCCTGTCAATTTTAACGAAAATGTTTTGATGGGAAGGACAATAAAAGATGTTTTCACCTTTAAAAATATCCAACGCAATTTTTATGCTAGAGTTGAGCTCGATGACTTCATTGTGGTCAACGGACATTTTTGCGAAGTCAGAGAAAGCTGAAGCTATGGTGCTTAAAGTATCTATTTGTTGTACCATGGTGTCCGCAAATTCGTCCACATCATCTTTGGTCAGACTCTTTTTCTGAAATTGATATTTAAAGCTCTGAACAGAAAGCCTCATTGGTGTCAATGGATTTTTTATTTCATGTGCGACCTGTCTGGCCATGAGTTGCCAGGCCTCTTCACGTTCAGATTGAGCCAGTTTTTGAGCACTCTCCTCTAACTGATCGATCATGTCATTATAAGCTGTGATTAAAGGTTTAAGTTCGCTTCCGGCTTTTTTCAGATTAATTTTAGGATTCTGTTTATCCAGACTCGTCGACTTAATTTTTTGACTGATCTGACTCAAAAATTTGGTAATAAATTTTGTTAAAAACAAGGCCAGTATAATAGCAAATATAAATACCACAATGTTTACGGTGAACAGAAGATTGAGGAAGTCTTTATATTCTTTTTCAATGAAATCGTCGTCCTCTACATAGGCCAGATTTAAAATACCAATCGGTTTAAAGTAATTATCCAGTAAATAGGTATAGGACGATTTGTACTGTTGATTATTTTCATTAAAAGTTTTAATAAACTTTTTAGTTGATGAGTTTGCCAGACTGTCTAAAATATTCTGTTCTATTCTGGTCTCTGAACTGTCTTTATAAAAGCTTGCTCTGGAAGATTTAATGAGGTTTCCCTTTAGATCAAAAATATTTATCGAGGTGTTATGGATATCTTGAATTTCATAGATTTTTTCTTTGAAAATAAGATCAAGGCGTTCGGTTTTAACCGGATAAGTGGTTGTTCGCTTGATGTATTCTATATGAGAACGTATGGCATTTTCTTTTCGCTCCAGTTTATCCTCATGAAATTTTTCGGCTTCTTTTTTGTAATGATAAGTCGTAATGATCACAAGCAGACTTGCAGCCAGAACTACAAGAATAATCATGGATATGAATATCCTGAGTTGTAGAGAATGCCTGAATGAAAACTGCATTTTTATAATTCGCCTTTTTTAACGCGATAATTTTTATAGGCTTTTATGCCAATCATGAGTAAAATTCCAAGACCGATGATTCCAATTACACCAAAGACCCAACCAATTGAGGTTTTAAGTATAGCCAGGAATACAACCGCAAATAAAACGATAGTTGCCACTTCGTTCCAGATCCGCATTTTGGCTGAAGACCAGGTCAAACTATTGTCTTTCATCTGTTTATAAAGTTGATGATTTTTTAAATGATAAACAAGAAGTATGCCAATAAAAACCAATTTAATCTGCATCCATATCATTAGAAATAAAGCCGGATTAAGGTAAAGCATCCAAAATCCAAATATAAAAGTTAAAACCAAAGACGGCCAGGTGATGATATACCATAATCTTTTGGTCATTAATTTTAGTTGTGGACTAAGAATATCCCTTTCTGTTTTTGTTTTTGACTGGGCTTCGATGTAATAAATGAATAACCTTGGAATGTAAAATAACCCCGCAAACCAGGTGACCACAAATATGATGTGCAATGCTTTGACGTAGAGGTATGTCATAAAGTTTAAAGTTTCATTTCAGGTGTTTCTCCTTTTACGATAAGGTCTCCTTGTGTGACTTTTTTTATTTCTTCAACTGAAACACCCGGAGCTCTTTCCAAAAGTCTGAAGCTATTATTAACAATATCTAAAACGGCCATATTAGTAACAATCTTAGTTACACATTTCACGCCGGTAATAGGAAGTGCACAATTCTTAAGCAATTTGGATTGTCCCGCTTTATTGGTGTGCATCATAGCTACAATAATATTTTTCGCTGAACCTACCAGATCCATAGCACCTCCCATGCCCTTAACCATTTTGCCCGGAATTTTCCAGTTGGCAATATCCCCATGCTGTGAGACTTCCATAGCACCAAGTATAGTAAGATCTACGTGTTGCCCACGAATCATACCAAAGCTCATTGCTGAATCAAAAAAACTGGCTCCCGGTAATGCGGTTATAGTTTGTTTTCCTGCGTTGATGAGGTCAGCGTCTTCCTCGCCTTCAAGTGGAAAGGGTCCCATGCCGAGGATACCGTTTTCACTTTGAAATTCTACCTCAATATCATCTCTGACAAAGTTGGCCACTAATGTAGGTATACCTATCCCTAGATTGACATAATAACCATCTTTAACCTCTTTTGCTATGCGTTTTGCTATTCCGTTTTTGTCTAACATTTTTTTAATTTGAAAATTTGAATATGTGTTGATTTGAAAATTGTCTACTCACTGCCTGTACTTTTTAGATGTAGATAAAATTTTACTGATAACTTTTATTATTGTTTCTAATTCTGTGAATAATTCCTTTTCAGGATCAGGGTAAAATTTAGAATATAAACATAGCTTGAGCCAATATTTTGTTTCGTCGGCTTCCTTAGCAGAAACTTTAAATTTATGTATAAAGTCTGCTTTGCTCTCTGCATTTTGAGCTTCCCTTGTATTTGCTCCAATTGAAGTTCCACTATTAAAAAGCTGTCCAGCCATTTCAAACTTTTTCAAGGATCTTAACTTTTCTGTGTACTCAATAATTTTTAGTGCAAATTCAAATGTAAGTTTGACTATTAAATTTTCTTTATCATCTCTCATGACATGTAATTTTCAAATAAATATTCTTTTTGGTTTTAAACTATTTAGAAAATATTAATTCTCTTGTGAATATTCTAATTGTCAATACATGAACAATTTTCAAATTTTCAAATTAACAAATCTTCAAATTTGTCTTACAGTTCTTTGCTCAATCCTTTTTTCATAATTCTTTCCTTCAAAAATTCGCTGAACGAAAATTCCCGGGATATGGATAAAGTTTGGGTCAAGTTCTCCTGGTTTTACCAATTCCTCAACCTCTACAACTGTTATTTTTGCTGCTCCACACATGTTGGGGTTAAAATTTATGGCTGTACCTTTAAAAATTAAGTTGCCCGCTTCATCGCCTTTCCATGCTTTGATGAAAGCAAAATCCGCGGCAAAAGCATGTTCTAAAATATGAGGTTTACCGTTAAAATCTCTTACTTCTTTGCCTTCGGCAACTTCTGTGCCGTAACCTGCCGGGGTATAAAAAGCCGGTATACCATGTTGTGCAGCACGGCAACGTTCTGCCAATGTTCCCTGAGGTATAAGTTCAACATCCAAATCGCCATTTAGCATTTGCCTTTCAAATTCTGCGTTTTCTCCCACGTAAGAAGAGATCATTTTATCAATTTGTCGTTTTTGAAGCAGAAGTCCTAAGCCAAAGTCATCTACGCCGGCATTATTAGAAATACAGGTCAGATTTTTCACACCTCTTTTAACGAGTTCAGAAATACTGTTTTCTGGAATTCCACTTAGACCAAATCCGCCAAGCATAAGTGTCATGCCATCAGAAATACCATGAAGTGCCTCATGAGCATTTTGAACAACTTTATTAATCATAATCTAAATTTTGAAGGACTAAAATACGAATTTTAAAATTTGAACTTCTATAAACGACCTTAAATTATTTTATCAATATTTACTGAACGCATTTTTATTACAAAACCTGATCTTTTGGTCAAAAGAAAAAATAATTGTACTTTTTCTAAAAAAGTGGCTTATTGTTTGGTAGTTGATATAAGTCAATTTATATTTGCATCCGCTTAGAAAAAAGTTCTATAATATTGGAGAGGTGGCAGAGTGGTAATGCAGCAGATTGCTAATCTGTCGACGGTAAAACGTCGCCAGGGTTCGAGTCCCTGTCTCTCCGCAAAAAAAATGATGTAGCGATACCATCTCTTAACCATATTTCGGGGTGTAGCGTAGCCCGGTTATCGCGCCTGCTTTGGGAGCAGGAGGTCGTAGGTTCGAATCCTGCCACCCCGACAAAAGCCACTGAAATTCAGTGGCTTTTTTGTTTTCAAGACAGAAGGGGTCTCAGGTTCCTCCGAAGCCTCGGAGCTGCCACCCCGACAAAGAAAAGCCAGTAATCGAATGATTATTGGCTTTTCTTTGGCATCACACCCATTTTCAGGATCACGATAGTAATCCTGGAATGCTTTGCTAAGTGAAGCAAATAAAAAAGGCTTATGCACCGTGAGGTGCTGGCTTTTCTTTTTAATAACCTCATGCTGATCTGTAACTTAAATGTGGTGAGATCTCAGAGTCTCTTAACATAGCTAAGTTTTTAATAAGACTTTTGGACAATGCTTGATCTGTACTTGCTAAATTTGCTGATTCTTTATTAGAATCAATAACTCAGTATTCAACAAAAATATGATGAAATATAATTACTCTTTAATAGCATTATTATTCGCTTTTCTGAGCTTGAGTGCTCAGGATTTTAATAAAGATCGGAATCTATGGCAGAATTTCACTTATGATATGGGTAATGTGTTTAAGGGTGTAGGCTATACATACACAAGACCCTTAAGCTGGCAATCAGAGGATTTTTTAAAATTAGGTGCTGTTGCAGCTACTACAGGAGGTCTTTATATTTTTGATGATAATATCAGAAACACTTTTTTAAGTCACAAAGAAGATGTGCCTAATGTTCTTCTTGAATATGGTTGGTATGCAGGTAGTCCTCAAAATAATTATGCTGCAACCGGGGCTGTTTATTTAACAGGCTTATTTACAAAAAACGAAAAATTAAGAAGGACCGGTGTTCTTCTTATTTCGTCTGCCACAGCAACAGGCCTTCTTCAACAGATTACAAAGTCAGCTACAGGCAGAGCTCGTCCCGGAACTGAATTCGGGAAGAATCACTTCAGGCCTTTTGGAGGAGATAAGGCCTACAGGTCTTTTCCTTCAGGTCACGCAGTACTTACTTTTACCAATGCTCATGTTATAGCAAAACAATTTAAAAGTTGGTGGGTTAAGGCGCCTATTTATGCCATAGGGGTAATTCCCGGTTTGAGTAGAATCTATGAAGATGCACACTGGGCCAGCGATGTATTTCTAAGTTGGGCATTAAGTTATTTTGTTGTTGAATCCCTGGATATCTACCTGGATAAAAAATATGATAAGAAATATAATGATCGTCCCTCTGAAAGATCCAACGCAGAGTTAAATCTGACTTTTGGTGGTAATACATTGGGTTTTGTGCTCACTTTTTAGCACCATATTTACCATAAAAAAAGAGCCCTCACTCCGGGGCTCTTTCTCTTCATATAACCTAAAAATCAAAAAACTATTTTATTGTTTCATTGAGTGAATGATGTTCGTCAGTTAGTGGTCCGCCTTCAAGTATATGTTCTGAAGCCTCGCTGATAAACTTTTCAAAGTTTAAGTGGAATGAGTGTGCCAATTGTATAGCTTTGCTCACGTAAGCGCCTTTCTGTAGCCATGTATTCATAGGGTCCAGCATTTCTTCAGGAACATTTGGACATGCTTTTGGCATAAATAATCCGAAGATGGGATGTTGAGTGTATTCTACCTGGTCTAACTCTCCTTCCAGAATAGCAGAGATCATTGCTCTGGTGTATTTTAATTTAATTCTTGAGCCAACACCATAAGGACCACCACTCCAGCCAGTATTAATTAGCCAAACATTTACTCCGGCTTCTTGCATTTTCTCGCTTAACTTCTCGGCGTAAGTGGTAGGGTGTAAAGGCATAAATGGTTCACCAAAGCATGCTGAAAAAGAAGGCACCGGTTCTGTAATCCCGGCTTCTGTTCCTGCAACTTTTGCGGTGTAGCCTGAAATAAAGTGATAAGCGGCCTGACCGGGAGTTAATTTTGAAACCGGAGGTAAAACGCCAAAAGCATCACAAGTTAAAAAGAAGATGTTTTTAGGATTATCTGCATAAGATGGCGTTTGTATATTGTCTATGTGATAAATAGGATAACTTACACGAGTGTTTTGTGTAATGCTACTGTCCATATAATCCACCTCTTGGTTTTCATCAAAAACTACATTTTCTAAAATTGCTCCGGGTTTTATAGCGCGGTAAATATCAGGTTCTTTTTCTTCTGTTAGATCAATTACTTTTGCATAGCAACCACCTTCAAAGTTGAAGATTCTATTTTCTTTAGTCCATCCATGCTCATCGTCACCAATTAGTTTACGACTCGGATCAGCAGAAAGCGTAGTTTTCCCTGTACCTGATAAGCCAAAGAAAATAGCAGTGTCGCCTTCCTCTCCAACATTGGCCGAGCAGTGCATAGGTAATACATCTCTATCAACAGGTAAAATCATATTCAGTGCAGAAAAAACACCTTTTTTGATCTCTCCCGTGTAACCTGAGCCACCTACTAAGGCTATCTTTTTAGTAAAGTTTAAAATAGAAAAGTTGCCTTGTCTTAAGCCATGTTCTTTTGGGTTAGGGCACTCGTAGCCTGGTGCACAAAGGACAAGCCAGTCTTCATCGAAGTTCTCGAGTTCTTCTTCAGTGGGTCTTATAAACATGTTGAAAACAAACATATTAGACCAAGGGTATTCTGTAACTGTTCTTACGCCCATTCTGTATTTTGGATCCGCACATACAAAACCATCTCTCGCATATATTTCTTTTCCGCTTAAGTAATTTTCTATCTCACTTTGAAGAAAATCGAAATTTTCCGGTGAAATAGCTTTGTTGGTTTTGCCCCACCAAACGCGATCTCTGGTGTAATCATCCTTAACCAGAAACCTGTCCTGTGGAGATCTTCCTGTAAATTTCCCTGTGTTTACCGCCAATGTTACGTTTGTGGTTTCTTTTCCCATGCCTTTTTTAACTGTAATCTTTTGCAATTCTTCGGCAGATAGATTCCAATGGGTAATGGCATTTTTAATGCCATACCTGGTTAAATCTCTTTTAGCCATCTTTGGTTGTTTCAATAATGTCTCCATGGTATTAATATTTTATTGTAGTTTTCTGAATGCTTGAAAGTGCTAGTGAAGAAACTTCTTTGTTAAATGACATAGTGCTAGGAGCAAAAGGCTTAAATAGTAATGAAGAAGAAAGGTATGACGTCTTTTTAGTCCAAAAAAATATCAGTAATGAAATTGTCGTGGCAGTCGTTATGATAATGGACAAAACCATAATGGAATATTTCTGATTTAGAGATCCAAAAATACCGACATTAGGAGAAGAAATATATGATGAAAGTCATAAAACAGGAGAAATATAATATATATTTATAATCATTATTAGTATTACATATACATCTACTCTATTTCTCAATGTTGCAAAACAAAAAAGCCGTCCTTTGGACGGCTTTTGTATCGTAAGTAAGACTTTAAAATTTAAAGAGAAGCTACGTGCTTAGCTAATCTGGACTTTATTCTGTTAGCCTTATTTGTGTGTATAATATTTTTCTTAGCTAATTTGTCAACTTTTGATATCACATCAGTAAACATTTTTTCAGCTTCAGATTTATCTGTAGTAGCTTGTAATTTTCTCACAGCATTACGGGCTGTTTTGTGTTGATAGCGATTACGTAAACGTTTGGTTTCGCTGTTTCTGATTCTTTTTAAAGCAGATTTATGATTTGCCATAATTTTTTATTTAAGTCTTACTTGTTTGTAGTCCGTAGGGGAATCGAACCCCTGTTACCAGGATGAAAACCTGGCGTCCTAACCACTAGACGAACGGACCATTCGCGCTTTTGCGGGTGCAAAAATACATTATTTTATTAATGTTGCAATACTTTTTTGAAAATTTAATATGCTTTTGCAAAAAGCACCTTGGCAAATGCAGGTTTATCGGAATAAACACATTTCTTACCGGCTATGTCTTCCGTGTCAATAATGCATCTTATGGTAGCCTTGGTATCATTCTTTATCTTTTCTTCGGTTTCAGAGGTTCCGTCCCAGTAGCACGAAATAAATCCACCATTATTATTAAGAATCTCTTTAAAATTGTTGTAGTCGTCAGTGGAGCGTGTGTTTTTTGTCATGAAATTCTTTGCCTTGTCGTAAAGATTATTTTGAATGTCTTTAAGCGTAATTTTTACAGTTTCAATCAACTCATCCTGATTGATGAAAGACTTGGACAGATCATCTCTTCTGGCAAGCTCTACTGTATTTTTTTCAAGGTCTTTTGGTCCTATACCAATTCGTAGAGGTACGCCTTTCATTTCATATTCTGTAAATTTCCAGCCTGGTTTCTGCGTATCTCTATCATCAAATTTTACGCTTATGCCTTCATTCTCCAGTTCCGACTTTATTTGGCTAGCCTTATCACAAATACTATTATATTGCTGTTCATTTCGGTAAATAGGAACAATCACTACCTGATATGGTGCTAATTTTGGAGGCAACACAAGGCCATTATCATCACTATGAGACATGATAAGGGCGCCCATTAACCTTGTTGAAACACCCCAGCTTGTCGCCCAAACGTGGTCGAGTTTTCCTTGCTTATTAGCAAATTTCACATCAAAGGCTTTGGCGAAATTTTGTCCTAAGAAATGAGAAGTACCGGCCTGAAGCGCTTTCCCGTCTTGCATTAAAGCTTCAATACAATAGGTTTCTTCAGCGCCCGCGAAACGCTCGCTTTCAGATTTCACGCCCTGCACGACTGGCATAGCCATGAAGTCTTTGGCAAATTTGGCATAAATACTATTCATTAACTCAGCTTCTTCTATCGCCTCATCTTTGGTAGCATGAGCAGTATGACCCTCCTGCCACAAAAACTCTGCTGTTCTTAAAAATAAGCGCGTCCGCATTTCCCAGCGCATAACGTTGGCCCATTGGTTAATTTTTATAGGTAAATCACGGTAAGACTGGATCCAGTTTTTATATGTGCTCCAAATGATAGCTTCTGATGTTGGTCTTATAACCAATTCCTCTTCAAGTTTAGCTTCAGGATCAACAATAAGCTTCGCCTTGTCTTTGTCATCTGTTTTTAGTCTGTAATGCGTCACTACTGCACATTCTTTGGCAAATCCTTCAGCATTTTTTTCCTCAGCTTCGAAAAGATGTTTAGGAACTAACAATGGAAAATAGGCATTCTCATGACCAGTTGCTTTAAACATTTTATCAAGTTCCTGTTGCATTTTCTCCCAAATAGCAAAACCGTAAGGTTTAATAACCATACAACCTCTCACGGCAGAATTTTCAGCCAAATCTGCTTTTACGACAAGCTCATTATACCATTTTGAATAGTTGTCCGAACGTTTTGTTAAGTGCTTCGACATATTTTGATGTTTGGCATAGATGTTGTATCTATGTATGTGATTATGAAAAACACAAAACTAATTATTTTAACGATATATAAAATTTTAAAACCACAAGTTATGAAACCTAATATCAAATTTTATCGATCAATTGCAATTTTTGCAATATCAATCGCAGTGGTTTTTGTATCCTCGTGTGGTTCGTCATACAATAATGCAAGTGTACAAAACGACGGAATTTACGCAAATGATGCCTTAGCCAACAGAGAAGATGCCAGACAAAATGATAATTCATCTTCAAATCAAAATAATCAGTATTATCAGAATTATTTTGAAGAACAAGACAGGCTTATCAGTCAGGCCAGAAGTCAGAATGAAGTTTTTACAGATATAGACTCTTATACATCTCAGGGTGAAGGAGAAGTTGCGCAAGAGGATATTATTGTAAATCCCGAGAATACTGAATATAATACTTATGGAGGTTGGGGTACACAGCCCACTTCTGTGACGTATAACTATATCAATACCGGCTTTGGTGCATGGGGAGGCGGATTTGGCCTCTGGAACAACTGGGGTTGGGGTGGCTTTGGTCCCGGATGGGGTTGGGGCGGATTTTATGGTCCTGGCTTAGGCTGGGGTGGCTTCGGTCCCGGTTGGGGCTGGGGCGGCTTTAGACCCTGGGGCGGCTGGGGTGTTCCAAGTCCTTGGTTACCTGGTTGGGGTTGGGGTGGATTCTATGGTCCTGGCTGGGGCTGGGGTGGATTTTACAACCCATATAATGGAGTAGCTTTCAATACGGGCTTAAGAAATAATATTGTAAGGTCTAATTATAATTATGCCAGACCTGGTAACAATCTCAGAAGCAACAGAAATATAAGAAGTAATCAGAATCTCAGAAGTAGAGTTAATAACAGATCTGATTCAAGACTAAGCCGATCAACAACCAGAAGCAGCAGATTTGCCAATAGTGATGGTCGTAGAATTAGAAATTCGAGTAATATAAATGCAAGAGTGAGAAGTACAAGAGCAAACGATGGTAGAACAACGACTACAAGAAGAGCGCCTTCAAGATATTCTAACCAGAGCATTTATAACAACTCGAGGAATTCCTCTTACAGATCCAGAGGTAACTCCAGAAATTACCGAACAAATAGCAGAGGATACACGCCGCGATCATCATCTACCAGGTCCAGCTCCAGAAGCAGCGGTTCCAGGGTAAGAAGTTCAGGTGGAAGCTCACGATCTTCAGGCTCAAGAAGTAGCGGAGGCAGATCAAGTCGAGGAGGAAGAAGATAATTTAACCAAACTGCCTGAATATTCAGGCAGTTTTTTAATAAAGACATGCTATGAAAACTATACTTTTGAAAATTATACTGTTGTTACCTGTTATGTCATTGTATGCCCAGGATATTACTGATGCAGTTAGGTTTTCCCGGGAAGATATGATGGGAACTGCCAGATTTTCGGCAATGGGAGGTGCTTTTAGTTCGTTGGGTGGTGATATGTCAAGTTTAAAATTAAATCCTGCAGGATCTTCCGTTTTTCTAAATAATCAGGCATCAGCGACCTTAAATTTAAATTTGAGAAGTAATAACGTAAATTTCGGAAATTCTAATACAGGTACAACCCGAAACGAAAATACATTTGATCTGAATCAGGCAGGAGCTGTTTTTGTTTACACCTCTAATGACGACGACGCTACTATTTCCAAATATTCGTATGGATTAACATATGATCAAATAGCAAATTACAATGACTCTTACAGGGCCTTTGGTAACGTTAATCAGTCGTTGGGAGATTTCTTTGTAACTAATGCACAAGGTCTGCCGTTAGATTTGTTAGAGCCGCTACCCGGCGAAACTGTGGAAGAGTTGTATACTTTTCTTGGGGAAACTCAAGGTTTAAGTGCTCAAAATGCACTTCTTGGTTACCAGACCTTTGTCATTGATCCTGTAAATCCAAACGATTTTAACAATACTCAATATGTATCCAATGTGCAGGGAGATGAGTTCAGACATGATTACCTTATTAATGAAAGAGGTTACAATGGGCGCTTTTCTTTCAATACGAGTGTTGAGATAAAGAAAAGGCTGTATTTAGGACTCAATTTAAATGCTCATTATATGGAGTATCAAAGAAATACATCCAGTATTGAAGATAATAACAATTCAGACAGTCAGATTGCAAGGATTGGTTTTAATAATTCTTTATTAACCAGATCCAATGCCTTTTCATTTCAATTAGGGGCAATTGCTAAAGTCACTCCTCAGTTAAGAGCTGCTTTATCTTACCAATCGCCAACCTGGTACAGGGTTTCTGAGGAGGTTGAGCAATCTATTGAAACCATAAGAAGAGGTAACGTAGAGGTGACTAATCCCTTTTTTAATCCAAGGATACTAAACATTTATCCGGAATATAGTTTTAGAACTGCCAGTACCTGGAGAACCGGATTATCTTATGTTTTTGGTAACAGAGGTCTTATCAGTATAGATTATAGTGTTCAGGATTATTCCAATATAAAATTCAGGTCAGGTCCTGCAACGATAGTAAATCAACAAATTTCAGAAGAGCTTACAAATGCAGCTAGTCTTAATATCGGTGGTGAATTTGTTTTAAAACAATTCAGATTTAGAGGAGGTTATTTCACACAGGAATCGCCATATGAAGACAATTCGATAATGGGTGACCTTACAGGTTACAGTTTCGGGTTAGGATATAATTTAAGTCGTGTGAATATAGATCTGGCGTATACTTTTGCGTCAGTAGAGCGAAATGATTTACTTTACAACACAGGTTTGAGTCAAACCGCAAATATTAATAATGACGAATCTAATATATTCCTGACAATTTCATTTGGATTTTAATCTTGATATAAGAAAGCGCAAAATAAAATCGTTTTAAACCTATGAGATGGATTACAGTTTGTGTCATAGGTTTTTTTGTTTATAGCGTTAATGCACAAAAGTTATATCTGAAATTAAATGCAAAAAATCCATCAAATGATAGTCTTGTAAGCGCATTGTCCAGTCAAAAGTCTTTCAGTGATATCTCAAAATTGAAGCTGGAGTTTGACAACATTATAGAAATTCTTCAGAATGAAGGGTTCTTCAATTTGAGATATGCTGATTTATATCAGGAAAATGATTCAGTTTTTTCTTCAAATTTAGAACTTAATAAAAAATACAGCTACATAAAATTCAGCAACAGGGATGTTGTTGATCCTCTTTTGGATGATGAAGTAGATCATGTCCATGCTGAAGATCTTTCTGAATTTCTCTACAGGATATTGAATTTCTATTCTAAGAAAGGAAAGCCCTTTAGTCAGGTAAAACTAAAAAACATTGAATTCAATAAAAGTGATACCGTTTATGCGGATTTGGCGCTTGAGGTCTCAGAAACCCGAAAACTGAATGAAATAATTATAAGAGGTTATGAAAAATTCCCCAGATCATTTTTGCCAAATTACGCAAACATAAGGATAAACGAAACTTTTGATAAGGATAGATTAGTCTCTAAGTCAGAAAAAATTGAAACCCTGAATTTTGTCAGGCAAAAACAACCTCCGCAGGTTCAATTCACAAAAGACTCTACTAAATTGTTTCTGTATCTGGAGAAAAATCAGGCGAATAGTTTTGATGGCTTTATTGGTTTCAATAATTCTGATGAAAACGAATTTCAATTGAATGGTAATATAGACCTTAATCTGATTAATAATTTTCATGCCGGAGAAGAAATGCAATTAAATTACAGGAATGACGGAAATGCTCAGGAGTGGTTTGATGCTAATTTAAGGATACCATATATATTAAGGACAAAGTTCAGTCTTCAGGCCGGTCTTGGTTTTTTTAAGCAGGACTCAACTTTTTCAAATACTAAACAACATATTAAACTGGACTATCAGCTATTGCCTGATATAAATATTGGTGTAAAAGCATTATTTGAAAATTCATCTGATTTGCTAGATAATGCTACAAATGGAATTTCAGATTATAATAAAACCCGTTATGGACTGGAAGCTGAGTATAACGATCCAAGGCGTCTAAACAGACTATTTTTGAATTCACAGTTTCTGAGGCTGAGTTTAGGTTTTGCAGCAAGAGATTCGGAAGGTTTTGAACAAAACCAGGAGTTTATTGAGATTCAGGCCAGGCAAATTTTTAGGCTACAAAAACGTCAGTATGCTTATGTAGGACTTAATGCCGCATACTTAAGTTCTGATACTTATTTAAGCAATGAACTTTTCCGGTTTGGTGGTATAAATACCATGCGAGGTTTTGTAGAGAACAGGTTTTTTGCAAACTTTTACGGAGCACTTCAAACTGAATACAGGTATATATTAGGGTCTAATTTGTATGTACACAGTGTTTTGGACTATGGATTTTATGAAAATGATATTGACAGATTTACTGAAAATCTGTATAGTTTAGGTTTTGGTTTTGGTCTCGAGACCAAAGCAGGTATACTCAGGCTTGTGCTTGCCAACGGTGGTAGTGATACCCAGAAGATTGAATTCAGGAATACACAAATACATTTGAAGTTTATAAGCGTGTTTTGAATTTTTTTACATAGTTTTTCATCGATACAGAGCTAATGCCTCGAAGTATGAACTAAAATTTCTGTCTTTTTGTTAAAAAATTAATGCGTTTATTGCTCGATAAATATTAAAAAAGACTAAATATTTAGCCATATATAAATCTCTTTTATCATTAAACATTGGTATAAATCAGTGTTTTATGTGTTTTTAACGTTAAGATTTAACATTATTAATTTAAATTAAAGTAAAAAAAATTTGTGTGATTAACTTATTATTGTGATTTTTGGCATTGGCTAATTCAAATAAATAAAAAATGAGAACAAAGTTTAAAGGAATTCTTACGCTATTGCTAGCGTTTGTTGTGCAGCTTACGTTCGCGCAATCAAAAACCGTCTCCGGTACAGTGGTAGACGGAGATGGATTACCTATTCCCGGGGTAACCGTAAGTATTAAAGGGACTTCAACTGGTACAACGACCAATTTTGATGGTGAGTACAGTTTGAATGCAAGCTCGGATCAAACACTTAAATTTTCCTATGTAGGATTTACTACTCAGGAAATTTTGGTTGGTTCACAAACTACAATCAATGTTACCTTAAGAGTTAATCTGGAGGAACTTGATGAAGTTGTTGTTACCTCTTACCAAGGTATTCTAAAGGAATCTGAGGTGGTTTCAGCATCTTCTAAAGTAAACTCTGAAGCTATTGAGCAAGTTCCAATTGCGTCTATCGACCAGGTACTTCAGGGTAACGTTGCCGGTGCAAACGTAAGACAAGCTTCGGGTCAGCCTGGACAGTCTGCAACTGTAATTATTAGAGGTCGTACTTCTATATCCGGTGACACTGAGCCATTATACATTATAGATGGTATGCCTGTAAACCAGGATAACTTTAGAAGTTTGAACTCCAATGACATTGAGTCTATGCGTGTTCTTAAAGATGCTGCAGCAACAGCCATCTATGGAAACAGGGGTGCAGCCGGTGTAATTGTTATTACAACCAAAAAAGGTAAAAGAAACTCAAACTTAAGTGTTCAGTACAGAGGTCTTTATGGAGCATCTAATCTTCCAAACAAGAACTTCGATATGATGAACGCTTCTCAGTTGATGACTTATCAAAGAGATTTGCTTCCTGGTACTCAGTTTGGTGATGGTTTAACAGACGCAGAAATTGCTGCCATCGCTAATCAAACTAACACTCAGTGGGAAGACATAATCTTAAGACAAGGTCAAACACAATCGCATGACCTTGTTATCACTCAGGGTAGTGAAAACTTAGGCTCATATACTTCTATGCAATATTTTGAGCAGGAAGGTACAACGCTAAGATCAAAATTACAGCGTTTTACATTCAGAAATAACTTAAATGGTGGAAACGATAAGTTCAGATATGGTACAAATTTAACGGCTGCATTTTCACGAAGTGATTTTGTTGTAGATGCAATTAGAGATGGAAACACAGGTGGTCAGTTAGATAATCCATTTATTGTTCCGTTTCTAGGTTTACCATATTTAAATGCATTTAACCCGGATGGTTCTTTAAACAGATTTGGTACTGTTGAATCTGGTGCTTTCAATCCTGATGGATCTGTAAGTGTTAACGGGGCTAATGGTTTTGTGAATACACCATTTATAGCACTAAATACTGCTGCATTCAACACAGACCAGGAAAGTGAATTCAGAATAACAGGTTCTGCAAATGCAGAGTACGACTTTGTTAAGAATTTTACAGTCGGTGGTACCGTAGGTGTTGATTATCTTAATATTGAAAGATTGTTTATCGATTCCCCAAACAGTATCAGAGGATTATTAAGTCCTAATATCGATGCTGCAGAAGAATTTTTTGGTGGTACTCAGTTTGAGTCATTCAGCAGAGATTTCTCTTTCAACGGTAATGCTTTCTTAAGATATGTAAATTCTTTTGACAAGCATAATGTAACAGCTACGGCTTATACAGAATACTTCTTTAGAAATATTCAGGGAGCGTCATTCCAGGCATTTGGTCTAAATCCAAAGTTCCCTGGTTCAAGTGCAGGTTTTGTTGATCCATCAACATTCTTCCCTGCTTTAGATGAGCCTAATCCTGCTGCGCCTTTCATTCCTTCAGTAAGTTCTACTGAGATTGAATCAGCGTTATGGTCTTATTTTGCCAACGTTCAGTATGACTACGATGGTAGATTTGGTTTAGATTTAACCTTAAGACGTGATGGTACTTCAAGATTCCAGGAAGAGAACAGATGGGGTACTTTCTTCTCAGCTGGTGGTCGTTGGAATATAGACAAGGAGTCTTTTATGGATTCTGTTGATTGGGTTGATGCTTTAAAACTAAGAGGTAGTTATGGACAGACAGGTAACCAAAACATTGGTTTCTTCGCCGGTTTCCAAACTATTGCCGGTGGAAATGGTTTCCAGAATGCGCCAATTCTTAGTGTAAATACTTTATCAGATACTAACATCCAGTGGGAAACTACTACTCAAGCCAACATTGGTGTTGATTTTGGATTGTTTCAAAATAAGTTAACAGGTTCTTTAGATGTTTACAATAAAGAGACAGAAGATCTACTTTTCCCATTCAATATTTCTCCTGCAGGTACAGGTTTCGGAAACGTTACTACCAACGTAGGTGACATGAGAAACTCTGGTGTTGAGGTGCAATTGTCCTACGATATCTTGAGAAAAACAGCTGACAACCCATGGTCTATTAATATCTTCGGTAACTTTGCTTATAACGAAAATGAGATCTTAAGTGTAAACAATGAGCAAGGTTTCATTGGTGGTACAGTAAGACAGGCTGAAGGTAGAAGAGCATTCTCTTATTTCTATCAAAGATGGGCAGGTGTTGATCCTTCAAACGGTCAGGCTTTATATCTTGATGCAGAAGGTGACCTAACTACAGACTATGATCCAGATGCAAATGGTGTTTATGTAGACAAACAACTTGACCCTGTGTATACTGGTGGTTTTGGTACTAATATTTCCTGGAAAGGATTCAGCTTGAATGCTTTATTTTCCTATGCTGCCGATACCTGGAGAGCAAACGGAACATATGCGATTACAGAAGATGCTTCATTGGCTGGGTTCGCTAACCAAAACGTATCTATGTTAGATGCATGGCAACAACCTGGTGATGTAACAGCTATTCCTAGCTTAGCATTTGGTGGTTTACGTTTTGAGTCCGGAGATCGTTACTTAGAAGACGCTTCTTTCTTAAGATTAAGAAACGTGGTATTGGCATATACAGTAGATAAGGAGACTTTAGATAAAATTGGTTTCTTTTCTAATGTAAGAGTATATGCTCAGGGTACCAACCTTGTTACCTGGAGTAAGTGGAGGGGATTTGATCCTGAAACTAATGATACAAACGATTTCTTTAACTTTCCACAGGCAACTACCGTTTCATTTGGTGTTGACATAACTTTTTAAATTATAAAAAACTATGAAAAAATTATTAATGACATTTTTCTTTGCAGCGGTATTAGTTAGTTGCGAAGATCAATTAGAAAGACAGCCGGATGACGTCTTAATTAATGAGACTGCGTTCGAATCTGTTGACGATATTTCAGCAGCCGTAAATGGTATTTACACTGCTTGGAACCCAAACAATATCATTGATATCAATGAGATATTTACTGATAATTGTAGATTAGGTAAAGATTCTGGTGGACAGAAATTGAATATTCTGAATCAAATTATTAATACGCAGACTAATTCAGCAGGTATCTGGTTAAACCGATACAGTGCAGCCAATAACTGTAACAGAGTTATAGAGGCTAGTGAGACAATCACTGTTAACCCTGGTGAGCAGGCTGAATTAGATAATTTGTTAGCTCAGGCTTATGCATTGAGAGCATTGTTTCACTTTGATCTCCTTGTGTACTATGGAGAGGATATTACCAATCCAGGTGCTTTAGGTGTTCCATATCAGGAAGTAGTATCGGCTACAGATGCGCCAACCAGATTAACTACTCAGGAAACAGTTGATAAAATCTTAGCTGACCTTAGTACAGCAAGTTCTTTATTGGATGACGGAATAACTGATGTTAATACGGTGACAGAAAGCTTTATAACTTTCTTAAGAGCCCGAATAGCATTATTTACTGAAGACTGGAGTGGTGTTATTGCTAATACTAATACTATAATCAATAACTTCCCACTTGCAAATCAGGAGCAATATGCTTTGATGTTCTTAGGGGATCAGGATACTACTGAAGTTATCTACAAGTATGATAACGTATTAGGTTTCAACAGAAACCTTGCAGGTGAGTTCATTTTTACAGGAACAGGAGGTAACTTTATTGGTATGGCCGAAGGTTTATTTGACATATTAGAAGCAGAATTTAATAATAATAATGATATTAGATTTGAAGTTAATACGCTTGATACTGATGCTCCGGACGAAACTTCAATTAATAAATATCCTGCAATAGCTGGTACGTATTTGAACGATTTCAAACTGATGAGAGTATCGGAAGCTTATCTAATGAGAGCAGAAGCTCACGCAAGATTAGGTGATTTTGCTGCAGCAGCAAATGATGTTCAGGCTATCAGAAATGCCAGAAGAGATACCTCAGAGAGTGCTCAGGCGTATGCAAATTTAGCAGCGGCAATTGGAGATATTGCTTTTGAGAGAAGAATAGAATTATGTTTTGAAGGTCATAGATATTTAGATCTTAAGAGATATAGAAACATATTAAATGTTGGTATAGAGAGAGATCCTAGAGACTGTCAAGGTAATGTGCCTTGTTCACTACCAGTTAATGACAGAAGATGGGTTTTACCTATACCTCAGGCTGAGCTAAATGGTAATCCAAATATCGTACAGAACCCAGCATGGGACGGTAACTAAAAAAACAATTGAAATGAAAAAAATATTTTTAATATTAATTATAGCAGTAGGAGTAATATCCTGCGATAAGACAGAGGCGCCATTGTACGCCGGAAGTCAGACCCTCGTTTATTTTCCGAATAACGTGGCAAACCTTGACGTTGTTATTGATGATGTTGGTACAGCAAATATTCAAATAAATGCCTCATCTTTGTCTGATCAGGACAGAACAGTAACCTTAGAGGTAGTTGAAGGAGACGCCACAACTGTGGATTTTGACAATATTGAAATACCTAGTTTAAACGTAACAATTCCTGCCGGGGAGTATTTTGGCAACTTTGTTGTGAACGGTATTGACAATTCTGTTGAGACAACTCCTGAATTATTAACAGTAAGAATCGTTGATGCTGGTGAGGCAACTATTAGTCCTGCGCCTGTTGAAATTCGTGTAAGACAAATTTGTCCTATACCTGAAGGTTCATTTACTGGTCCTTACTTGTTAGAGCAAGTTACGCCAATCCATCCTGCGAATGGAGTGCCTTCTTTTGAAACACAGGTTGTAGACGTAACAGTAAACGGTGGCTCTACTGAAAGAGCATTCTCTGCTGTTTGGATTGAAGGTCTTGGTATTGGCCAGGCGGCCTCAACCATTCCTATGGACTTATCTTGTAATAATGTTCTGGTAACAAGTGATGATATTGGTACAAGTTTGACTTGTGGTGATGGTCCTATTACCTTGGGTTCTGCACCACAAACAGGAAATTATGATGCTACGGATGATTCTTCATTCTCGCTGATCATATCAGAATATATACTCGACGGAGGTTGCGGGGTTTCACCTGCGCTTGTAACTGAGTTTAACCTTACAAAACAATAAAAAATGAAAAATACATTAAAATATATAGGCATCTTACTAGCAGTCTTCCTTGTAAGTTGCGAAGCTATAGATGATTCAAACTTTCCATCCAACAGAAATAGTGGTTGGGTAGAATTTGAGACAGCTTCAAGCCAGGTTTTAAGTGATGTTGGTACTGTAACTATTCCTGTAGAATACAATGTACCTATCAATCGCGAAGATGTCACAGTTTCATATGATGTTGCTGTTGTTGAAGGTGAAGCACCGGGAGCAGTGACAGGTTCTTTTACAACTATTGTTCCTGCGGACACCAGAGACTTAAGCATCATGTACGAGGTAGATCCTACAATATCGTCTAACTACACCTTATCTTTCACGATTACTGGTACTAGTAATCCTGATGTGATCGTTGGATTGGACGGTGATAACCCGATAGTACATACTTTAGAGGTATGTTTTGGAGAATTACCACTTTCATGGACTGGAAATGCATTTTTTGATGGTGGTTCTGATCCTGTAAATACATTTGACATGACGTTGACGCCTACAGGAAACCCGGGAGAATATGAAATAGACACAGCTTGGGGACCAAACTATGTAGCTGCTCTTACAGGTAATCCTGCTTTTGAAGGTCAGTTTTTATATGAAGGTATACTTACCATAAACCCGGACAATACGATATCAATTGTTGGTTTGGATACTGGTTTGTTCCCTGGAACGGTTCCTGCAGCTGATTCTACCAGCGGTAATGTTTTTGATCCGTGTACCAGAGAATTGAGATATACGCTATCACAGGCTCTGTTTACAGGTGATTTTGTTGTTAACGTTGAGCTATCGGCAAACGATTAAATACAAAAATCATTTAATTATTAAGAATCCCGCCTCGTGCGGGATTTTTTTATATTTGTAACTATGCAAGAGAGCAATATTATATTCGGTATTCACCCCGTTATTGAGGCACTAAAAAGTGAGAATACAATAGATAAGATCCTTATTCAAAAAGGTGGTGATAATTTTCAGGAAATCTTAAACTTGGCCAACGAACAAAATATAAAAGTAAGTTTTGTTCCACATCAAAAATTTAAAAAATACCAGTCAAAGAACCATCAGGGAGTTTTGGCTTATCTTTCACCTGTAGAGTTTGCCGATTTTGAAGACACGGTTAGCGCTGCTCTTAAAAAAAATAAGGAGTCCGTATTTTTACTGCTGGATGGGTTAACTGACGTCAGAAACTTCGGTAGTATCCTTAGAACAGCTGAGTGTACAGGTGTTTCGGCAGTGATCATTCCTCAACAAGGTTCTGCCAGAGTCAACGAAGATATGGTGAAAACTTCAGCTGGTGCGGTATTTAATATACCAATCTGTAAGGTTAACCATCTTAAAGATGCCATTTATTTTCTCAAAGCCCATGACGTGGAAATGATTGGTGCTACAGAAAAGGCGAATCAATCTTTATTTGACGCTGAGCTCCAAAAGCCATGTGGCATAGTGATGGGAAGTGAGGGCTTTGGTATCCATCATGGTATTATCAAGCTTTTGGATCATACTTACCATTTGCCTATGAAAGGAAAAACCAAGTCATTGAATGTTTCAGTTGCAGCGGGAATATTCCTTTACGAATTATGTCGTTGATCATCGGACTTATGGATATGGTAGATAATCTCAGTGGTTTCCTCTTCTTTGTCTAAAACCTCAGGATCCTTCGGATTAAAGTTTCCATTTTCATCAAACTGTTGCGTAAATTCATCATCATCTTCATTATACGTCTGTTTTTCCCACTCAAATCGTGGTTTTTTGTAATTGGTTTTAAATATAAATGAAAATAGTAATCCTACTATAAAACCTGATAAATGACCTTCCCATGACATGCCGGTTTTAATTGGGAATAGTCCCCATATCAAGCTTCCATAAATGAATACAACGCTTAATGACAGCGCTACAAGTCTATAGTACTTTGAAATGATACCTTTGAAAAATAAAAAAGAAGCCAGAACATAAACAAGTCCACTGGCACCGATATGATAGCTGGGTCTTCCAATTAGCCATGTGAGAAATCCAGATAAAACAATACCCCAAATGATCACTTTTTTACTCGGTTCCGGGTAAAAGTAAAAAAGCGCCATTGACAATAACAGAAGCGGAAAAGTGTTGTTAAATAAATGTTCTAAACTGGCGTGGATAAACGGTGACAATACAATGCCTTTCAAACCCTCTGCTTTTAAAGGATATACGCCGTAATTATTGAAATGAAAGCCGTATTTTACTTCAATCCAGTATACGAACCAAAGTAATAGCGTAATACCAAGCGGATATATTAATACGTCGTGGGTGTATTTAAAATGATTAGACATAATTCAAATATAACTGAATTAGTGCAATTTTATTTCCAACTGAAGAGTGTCTGCTATAATGTCATCAAAATTGTATTTTTGTAAACATGAATGCACCACTGGCAGAAAGATTAAGGCCTTCAAAACTCAAAGACTATATTGGTCAGGAGCATTTGGTCGGGAAAAATGGCGTTATCACTAAAATTGTAGTACAAAACAGCCTACCATCTATAATATTCTGGGGTTCGCCCGGTATTGGTAAGACAACACTAGCCCAAATTCTGGCTAATGAGCTGGAAAGACCTTTTTACAAACTAAGTGCCATTAGCAGTGGTGTAAAGGATATCAGATCAGTCATAGGAAAAGCTAAACAATCTGATGGTTTATTTAATCAGAAAACACCAATTTTATTTATTGATGAAATCCACAGGTTCAGCAAATCTCAACAGGATTCATTGTTAGAGGCTGTTGAAAAAGGTTGGGTGACACTAATAGGTGCCACTACAGAAAACCCGAGTTTTGAGGTGATCTCTGCATTATTATCCAGGTGCCAGGTCTATACCTTACGACCCTTTGGGAAGGCTCAACTTCAATTATTGCTGCAAAAAGCTTTAAAAGAAGACAAATATTTAAGGTCTTTGGAAATTAATATTTCAGAAGATAAAGCACTCCTGCGATTGAGCGGTGGTGACGCCAGAAAGCTTTTGAATATTCTGGAGCTTGTAATCAACAATTCGGACTTGTCGAAGCCTATAGTAATTAATGATAAAAATGTTTACGAAGTTGTCCAGGAGAAGCCTTTAAAATACGATAAATCCGGAGAACAACATTATGATATCATATCTGCTTTTATTAAATCAATAAGAGGAAGTGATCCCAACGCCGCTGTATACTGGCTCGCCAGAATGCTGGAAGGTGGAGAAGATATCAAATTTATTGCAAGAAGGCTTATCATACTTGCTTCTGAAGATATTGGTCTTGCCAATCCTACTGCATTGGTCATGGCCAATAATACCTTTCAGGCTATAAATGTCATTGGAATGCCCGAAGCCAGAATAGTGCTTAGTCAATGTGTGATCTATTTGGCATCATCCCCTAAAAGTAATTCTGCCTACATGGCCATAAATAGAGCTATGGAATTGGTAAAAAAATCAGGTGATTTAGATGTACCTTTATCTTTAAGGAATGCCCCAACAAAACTAATGAAAGATTTAGATTACGGTAAAGACTACCCTTATGCACATGACTATGCGGGTCATTTTGCTTATCATGAGTTTATGCCAAAAGAATTATCCTCAGAAACCTTATATCTGACGGCTGATAATGCCAAAGAAAAACATTTGAAAGATTTTCTGGAAAGACGTTGGAAAGATAAATATCAGTTTTGATTTCTTTTTGAAACCAGAAACCAGAAACCAGAAACTCAAAAATAATTGTTGTTTTGAAACATTAAGGCATTAAGAAGATTAAGGATTTCTATACCACAGGACGATATAATTCTTTTTAGAAGCCACTAATGCACGAATACTTAAAAATAAATTTTCTAACCTTATTCATGAATAAACACTGAACATATCTTTAACCTTTTGAAGATTCCGAGAGTAATAGCGATTCGGGAAAACCAGAAACCAGAAACCAGAAACCAAAAACCTTAAACTAAAAACATTAAGGCATACTACTGTCGTACAATAGTCATTTTTTGTACAGCATCTTTATTTTTTGCTAAATACTCTACAACAATATGACCTTCCGGTGTAAAATAGGCGGCACCATCTATGTGTTCGGAGTCAAAACTATAAGTACCTTTGTCTGCAAATTTTAGAGTGGCCCAAATGGTTTCGCCCAAATCTTCATAAAGTAAATAGTCTTCATTTTCTTTAACCATCCAATATTCTTTTTCACCTTCTTTAAATCTGGTTGCCCTCTCTTCAAAGCTTTTTGGTGTTTCATCGGTCTGCTCCACTGGCGTTTCTGCTACTTCGTCCGTGTCTGTTTTCAAATATTTATAGGATTCAATTTGAAACTCTCTCATCGCCATTCTCAAGGCTTCCTTGTATGATTCATCAAAACTTTTTATCCGGCTTGTACCGGTGCTTTCAAAAACCAGATTACCGTAGCAGTTAAAAAGCTGGAACCTCAAATTGGAGCTCAAAATACTTCTGTCTTTTTTCACATCAGCTTTTAATGTACTGCACGGGTTATTAGCGACGTGTTCAGGAATTTCCTCTCCTTCGCTCATAAATACCTCAAAGCCTTCTTGCTGCAGGAGCACTCTTGTCAAGACATTAAGTTGAAATTGATTAGGTTTTGATGTAAAGCCATATTGAAGCGGCACAATAACGTATTTATATTTTTTTGAATTATTCTGTGCAAAAATTTGAACACAGAAAATTAAAGCTAATGATATGATGTATTTTTTCATTATTATTCTTTTAAAGCAAACTCTTCAGCTCTTGAAGTTGCTCAATATTTTGGGTCTCAAAATTAGGCTTTTTGCCAAAATAAATGGTATGCATTCCAAAATCTTTAGCACCTTTTATATCAGCTTCGAGGCTATCGCCGATCATCAGACTTTTTGATAAATCTGTCTTAGCCTTATTTATAGCATGATCAAATATACGCTTATCCGGTTTTTTATAGCCACTTCCTTCGGCAGTGGTAACCGTTTGAAAGAAGTGATCTATTCCGGAGGATTTCAACTTCTTGTGTTGAATTTTTTCGAACCCATTGGTGATAATATGTAATCTGTATTTTTCTGCGAGGTAATTTAATACATCCTCTGTGTTTGGGAATAAATGAATCTGATCAGATAGGTTATTGATATATTCTTCTGAAATGATGTCTATAAAAGCCTTGTCTGCTTTGAACGACAGATTGTCAAAAACCTCTTTTAGCCGGTGATATCTTAAGTTTACTGTATCAATTTCATTATTTCTGTACATATTCCAATATTTAAAATTGATTGGTTTATACACTTTGATAAATTGATTGAGGTCCAACTGTATTTTATATTTCTCAAAAATGAGATTGAATGTGATTTCGGAATTTTTTTCAAAATCCCAAAGGGTGTGGTCCAGATCAAAAAAGACATCTGTTACTTTATCATGAAACATTAGACAGTGTTTTTAAAAGTTCAAATATACGTTCTTTAAGTTGGCCCTCTTTAAAGTCTGAGTTATCAAATAAGAAAACATAAGAAATACTCAGATGTTTATTGGCTTTAAATATCTGTAATAATTCTTCATCCGCTTTGGATTTCATCGCTTTAGAACTCAAAAAATAAGGTCTTATTTCGGTTGGTGAGGCTTGTTCGAGATTTAGATCATAGAATAAGAATGGCGTGGAAGTACCTGCACGAAACCCTGGCTGATCATAATATCCCATCGAAAAATCTTTTGTAATATCTGTTTTGTCAAGACCGATGTAAAATTCCGGAAAATTTATAGAACGGTCTTTGATCATAACACTCTTTAATTCGTGATTTGCTATTTGTTCAAATCGTTTTATCTCTTTAATGAGCTGTTCATGATCCAGAATGGCCTCATAGCTTGGTAAGAGTCCTATTTCACAATAATCACCCATGGACTTGATAAGTTTTTTATAGGCTCTTTTCCTGAAATTGATGTTCTTGGTGTATAAGCTGTAATCTCCAAGCTGAAACATAAAGTCCATCCTGAATTTATGCTTGTTTTTAAACTTTACCAGATCATCGTAAACATTGTATGGATCCATATCAGGTTTAAACCAGGTTTTTATTCTTAAAAAAACATCTTTTAGTTTAAACCTTATGAGGTCGCTGGTAAATCCTACAATGCTTCTGGATATCCCGAGTTTCCGGTATTTATAGGCTTTTTTAACCCCAATATTAACTTGTAGTTGTTCTTTGGTGATCTTTGGCGTAAAATCTTCAAATTTTTCCTTCAGGACTTCAGTAAACTTCAACATCCAGATATCCACAATTGGCTTGGTAAGAAAATTGTTTTTAAAGCCAAGGCTTTCTATAGCCGGAAAGTCTCCGTTTTTGTCTTTTACATGAGGCAAATATTCTTCATAACGTGTCATCAGATAAAAACTGGCCGCAAAAATATCAAATGGGATATCGCTTTGTTTAGAGGTTTTAAAAAAATAAGGCTGCCCTTCCCATTCGGTTACAGATATTTCAACATCATTTACACCTTGCTCTTCCAAAAGACCAAATGACTGAATATATACCTCATTTCCTAACCTTTGATTGGCATAAGAAAATTTAATGCCCTTATGACCAATAAAGGTTTCTATTTTTGTAGTGAAGCTGATACTAAATCCTAAAATTCTAACGCAGACCTGACGAAAAATATAGTTGATACGAGGAGTAACTTTTGGTACGTAAATTAAAATGTCCATATATTAAAGAAGATGTTCGTCGGCAAAGCTAAAATAAGAATTCTCTGTTACAATGATATGGTCAAGTAATTTGATATCAATAATTTCTGAAGCTTTTTTGATCTTTTCGGTGAGCTTTATATCCACCTGGCTGGGTTTCAAAGTTCCGGAAGGATGATTGTGGGATAAAATGATAGCGACAGCTCCTGTGATCAGGGCTTTTTTAAAAATCAGTCTTGTGTCTACGATTGTGCTGGTTATGCCACCTTTACTTATTTGATGTTTATTGATAACCTTATTTGAATTGTCCAGCATTAATATCCAGAATTCCTCATGCTCAAGATCAGTATATGTGTTTTTTAGAACTCTGTATGCATCGTGACTGGAAGAAATCTTTGGGAAGATTGGCATATCTGCAATGCCATGACGTTTGCCAAGTTCCAGTGCCGCAACAATACTTATGGCTTTGGCCTCACCTATACCTTTATACGTCATCAGCTCTTCAATACTCATTCTACTCAGCAATTTTAATTGATGATCCTTGTCGCTGAGAATGCGCCTGCATAAATCTACTGCACTTTCATTTCTGCTGCCTGAGCCAATCAAAATAGCAAGAAGTTCTGCATCGCTAAGTGCTGTTTTGCCTTTCAACAACAATTTTTCTCTTGGTCTGTCGTCCTCAGACCAGGATTTTATGGATGCATAATTTTGAAGTTTGGACATGCCTTAAAATTAATCATTTTTATTAATATACACTTTGGCTGAAATTGTTTTAGAATTAACATACTCATAAAGGATTCTAAGCTATCGGCGAATTAAATGTATCTTTGCCCAAATTTTCCTGATACAGGAAGAGATTTACGATCATGAATTATTTTAAGAAAATTATTCGTTTTGCCAAGCCATACAGAATGTATGCTGTGGGGAATATCATCTCGAATATATTTTATGCCCTATTTGGTACTTTGTCTTTTATTTCATTGATTCCAATGATAAATATACTGTTTAGTGATGAACAGGAACCTATTACGGAAAAGCCAGTTTACACAGGTGTTTTGGAATTAAAGGATTTTGTGTTTGATAGTTTGGCATACTTCATACAAAATACCGCAAACAATGATCCTTCAAAAACATTACTGATCGTTATAGGACTTGTTGTGATATTGTTTTTCCTTAAGAATGTCTCCAATTATTTTGCTCTATATTTCATTACTTTTCTGCGTAATGGTGTACTAAAAGACCTGAGAAATGCCTTGTATAAAAAAACAACAGAATTGTCTTTATCGCACTATTCAGAAAAGCGGAAAGGGGATACTATTGCCAGGATCACCACGGATGTGCTCGAAATACAACATTCTTTTCTTTCTATTTTGGAGCTTATCATCAGAGACCCGTTAACAATAATATTTACAATTGGTGCAATGCTTTTTCTCAGCCCCAAGCTTACTCTTTTCGTTTTTATATTTATACCTATTTCAGGTTTTATAATCTCAGTTATAGGTAAATCTTTAAAGAAAAAATCAGACCGGGTTCAAAATGAACAGGGTTATCTGCTATCTATTCTTGAAGAGACTCTTGGCGGGCTTAAAATCATAAAAGGATTTAATGCTGAATTAATTTTTAACCGAAAATTTTCAGACTCAACAAAGCGTTTTTTTGACTTTTCAAACAATCTTGTCAATAGACAAAACCTCGCATCTCCTGCTTCAGAATTTTTAGGAATTACTGTAATTGCTGTATTGCTCTGGTATGGAGGGAATATGGTTTTAGTAGAAGATACTCTGGATGGTGCAACCTTTATTGGTTTTATGGGGTTGGCCTATAATATTCTGACACCGGCAAAGGCAATTTCAAAAGCCTTTTACAACGTTAAAAAAGGAGATGCAGCAGCAGAACGCGTATTGCAAATCCTTGAAACTGAAAACAACATTCAGGATAACCCAAATGCACAAGAAAAACAGGATTTTTCAGATGCTATCAGTCTTGAAAATATATACTTTAAGTATGAAGATGAGTATGTTTTAAAAAATTTTTCAGCAAAGCTATCAAAGGGTAAAACACTGGCATTGGTCGGGCAGTCAGGTAGTGGTAAATCAACTATTGCTAATTTAATAACGCGTTTTTACGATATTCAAAAAGGGGAAATTAAAATTGATGGTATTAATATTAAAGACATCAAGCAGAGCGCACTGCGCAACCTTATGGGACTGGTGACTCAGGATTCTATTCTGTTCAATGATACTGTAGAAGAAAATTTAAAAATAGGAAAACCTGAAGCCACCAAAGAAGAGATTGAGAATGCATTAAAGATTGCAAATGCTTATGATTTTGTAATGAATCTGCCCAAGGGTTTGCAGACCAATATTGGAGATAGCGGTAATAAACTCAGTGGTGGACAAAAACAGCGCTTGTCTATTGCAAGAGCAGTACTTAAAAATCCACCAATAATGATCCTGGATGAAGCTACGTCTGCTCTGGATACCGAGAGTGAAAAACTCGTACAGCAAGCCCTCGAAAATATGATGAGAAACCGGACTTCGGTAGTTATTGCTCACAGGTTGTCCACTATTCAAAATGCTGATGAAATCGTTGTGATGCAGGAAGGTGAAATTGTAGAAAAAGGAAAACATACAGAGCTGATCGCCAAAAACGGAATGTATAAAAAGCTTGTAGATATGCAATCATTTCAGGATTAGTGTATGGATATAGATGAAGAAAAGGATTTAATCGCAAGACTTTGTTCAGCACGTCAAGCAGATGGTGCTTTTCAGGAGTTGGTTGATTGCTATAAGGAAAGACTTTATTGGCACATTCGATACCTGCTCAAGAATCATCAGGATACCGATGATGTGTTACAAAACACTTTTATTAAGATCTACAGAAATATAAAAAAGTTTAAGGGTGACAGTCGATTGTATTCCTGGATGTACAGAATAGCCAGAAATGAGTCCTATACCTTTCTAAAGAAACGTTCGAAACAATTAAAAATCAGCAGCGAAGAATTACAGGATCACATTGTCAATAATCTTGAAAGTGATGTCTATTTTGAAGGCGATGAAATCAAATTGAAACTTCAAAAAGCCATTAATACCTTGCCTGAAAAACAAAGAGAGGTATTTCAGCTCAGGTACTTTGAAGAAATGAAATATCAGGATATGGCAGAGCTGTTGAATACAACCGAAGGTGCATTAAAATCCAATTACCATCATGCCTCTAAGAAAGTAGAAGAATACTTAAAATCCAATTAAACTATTTTGAAAATCAATAGTCTAAGAAACAGATGAAGAACTCAAAACACATATCGAAGTCAACTGGATTTAAGGTTCCTGAGTCTTATTTTGAAGATTTTAAGCTCAAAATTAAAGACCTGAAAGCAAATCAAAATCAATCCGGATTTATTGTACCTGATAATTACTTCGAAGATTTTAAACTGGAAACGCCAAAACCGGTTAAGGTCAGAAAGCTTTATGAAGTCTACAAAACAATTGCTGTGGCAGCTGTTTTATTGGCAATACTTGGAACGCTTTTATTAGGATTATTTCGAACCGAACCAGATACATCATTAAATTTTAGTAAATTAGACCAGTCAGATATTGAGAACTATCTCGAATATGAGATAATGATGGAAGATGATTTGTACGTTGAAGATGATAATCTGAAATTTAATTTCGATAAAGAAAATATAAAGGAAAACACCATAATTGAAGATTTAGACGATAGTTCATTGGAACAACTTATGGACTATTAATTTTAAAATGATGAAGACAATCATACTAATTTGCGGTTTGTTTTTCACTGTAAGTCTGTTTGCACAAAAAATAGATGACAGTGACGTTAATTCCTATAAAATAGCATTCATTACAGAGAGGCTGGACCTTTCTCCTGAAGAAGCACAGGTTTTTTGGCCTATTTACAATAAGCACAATAAACGCTATGAGGATTTGAAGAAGAATAAATGGGAGCCCATTAAGAAAGGCCTCAAGAATATTGATAATTTATCTGAAAAAGAAGCAGAAAAATTACTAAGTGATTACAGAGATTATAAAAAATCAAGATTAAAATACCGCGAAGATTATATTATTGATCTAATGACCGTAATTACTCCAAAAAAGATCATGCAGCTTAAGAAAGCAGATTATGATTTTAATAAAGAGCTGCTCAAGCAATACCAGGCGAGTAATTAGAGTACAATTATTTATTCCTTAAATATTTCATTTATCTACCCCAGATAGATTAACTACTTTTGCAAATCAAAATAGATTATGCGCTTACACAGAAATTTGGTTTTTGCTGTTGTAGATTGTTTGCAACTCATTTTTAACAAAGGAGAATACGCAGACAAACAGCTCCATAAAACATTAAAAAAAGATAAACGCTGGGGTTCCAGAGACAGAGGTTTTATTGCTGAAACGGTTTACGATATTGTTCGTTGGCAGCGTCTGTATGCCGAAATCGGCGATGCGCATAAACCTTACAAACAAGAAGATCTATTCAGAATGTTTGCGGTTTGGGTTACACTAAAAGGTATAAAACTGCCGGAATGGCCACAATTCCATAATACGCCCACGCGAAGGATCAAAGGCAGGTTTGATGAACTTTCCAAAATCAGAAAGTTCAAAGCCTCAATACCGGATTGGTTCGATAAACTCGGACACAGCGAGCTTGGTGAGTTGTGGGAGCCTGAAATTTACGCTCAAAACGATACTGCCCCCGTCATTTTACGTGCCAATCGACTGCTCACTGACCGAAAGAAACTCATCAACAGCCTGGACAAAGAAGGAATTATAGCGAAACCAGTAAAGGCTGTATGGGATGGTGTAGAACTACATGAGCGTGCCGATGTTTTTAAAACCGAAACCTTTAAGAAAGGATGGTTTGAAGTTCAGGGGACATCTTCGCAGATGGTCACAGAAATGCTTGATCCAAAACCGGGAATGAGAGTTGTAGACACCTGTGCCGGAGCTGGCGGTAAAAGTCTACACATGGCTTCCTTGATGGAAAATAAAGGTCAAATTATAGCTTTAGATATTTATAAGAAGAAATTGGTGGAGCTTAAACGAAGAGCCAGAAGGGCTAAAGCTTTCAACTTAGAAACCCGACATATAGATAGTAGTAAAGTCATCAAAAAATTGAAATCTTCTGCCGATGCTGTCCTGATTGATGCGCCCTGTAGCGGTTTGGGTGTGTTGAGAAGAAATCCCGATGCCAAATGGAAACTGACCCATGATTTTATCAATAACATCAAACAAACTCAGCAGCAAATTCTACAGGATTATTCTAAGATATTAAAACCCGGTGGTACTTTGGTTTATGCCACTTGTTCTGTTTTACCTTCTGAAAACAGAGCGCAGGTAGATGCCTTTTTAGCATCAGAATCTGGAAAAAGCTTCAAACTCATAACAGATAAGCCTATTTTTACCCATCAAACCGGTCAGGATGGATTTTATATGGCCAAACTAAAAAAGGAATAATATTTGTTACTTTATATTAAGGATTAAAACCATTTATTTTTTCAATCTTTGTACACAGAATAATTCGATTTATGAAAGGAATTTTTACAACATTATTTATATTATTTACTATAACAGTCTTTGCACAAGCTCCACAGGGCTATTATGACAATGCTCAGGGTCTTATAGGTTTTCAGCTGAAAACGGCATTAAAGAATATTATTGACGATACGGATGATGGTAATGGTCAACCGGCACACAATCCACAACCTTATTCAGATCTGGATTTAGCTTATCCTATGCCTAATTCGGGCTTTATAGATACCTATAGTAATTATGACAACGACGGATTTTTACTGGATATCTATTCAGAAAATCCTGATGGAACTGACCCTTATAATCATGTATTGGTGACAGACGAATGTGGAAATTACAATGCTGAAGGCGTTTGTTATAACAAAGAGCATTTGTTGCCACAGTCATTTTTTAATCAGCAAATGCCGATGAGAGGAGATATTCATTATGTGTTTCCAACTGACGGTCAGGTGAATGGTTATCGCAGTAATTTTCCTTTTGGCGAGGTTAACAATCCGGACCTGACCACTTTAAATGGCAGTAAAAGGGGTCCAAACGTCTATCCGGGTTACAATGGAACTGTATTTGAACCTTTAGATGAATTTAAAGGAGACATTGCAAGAGGACTATTTTATTTTGCTACACGTTATGAAGATGAAGTAAATACAGGTGGCTGGGATAACCCCAATGATAATGTGCTCAATCAGGATAGTAGTCAGTTTTATGATGACTGGTATATCGATATGTTGTTAGGCTGGCATCTTAGTGATCCCGTTTCTCCTGAGGAATTAGACCGAAATAATAATGGTTTTCTTCATCAGAACAACAGAAATCCATTTATTGACAATCCTATCTGGGTACAGGCCATTTGGGATGAAAATTTTAGCACGCAGAATTTCAATCAATATGAAGTGAAAGTTTTTCCAAATCCGGTTGTCGGTCAGTTTTTGAATATCGAGGTTAAAGGTTTATCAGCTTATGAAGTAGAAATTTTTAATTTGTTTGGAAAGCGCATTTTTAGAAAAAATGTTAACAGAAAGTCCTGCCAAATTGCGATAGATGAATGGTCTTCGGGAATATATCTGTTAAAGCTTAAAAATTCAGAATTTCAGGAAACCAGAAAGGTGATAATACCATAAACGGGTTGTGATTAACCTTCGAATTTATTGACAAACTCTTTTTGATAGTTCTCCCAGTCTTCTTTGCTGCTTACGCTTTTATAATCGTTTGAATAAAATAGTTTCAGGTAGATTTCGATTTGTTTAGGACTTAGATATCCCGTAATTGGAGCAATAAGGTTTAAATTTTCATCTAAAAAAATGATTGTAGGATATGCTCTCACATTCAGGTAGCTTGCAAATTGATGTTTGGCGTTTCGTCGGTTAGCTTTTGCCGGGTCATAATTTGGATTTGTAAAGGTGTTTTCTTCAAAATTTACAGTTGAATCTCCTTCTGCATTAAATTTTACGGCGTAATAATTTTCATTGATATATTCGGCTACATCTGCGTTTCCAAAGGTGTTTCTATCGAGGAGTTTACAAGGACCACACCAGTTGGTATAGACATCCATGATGATTTTTCGGGGTTCTTTTTTTGTGAGTTCCTGGGCCTCTTCTATAGTTACCCAATTGATTTTTTGGCTAAAGCTATAAGTTATGCCTAAAAATAGCATGAAAACAAAAATTAGTATTTTGGCCATTATATTAGAATTTACTGTAAAAATAGAAACTAAATTTGGTTTATGGGTTGAGCTTTCATATAATTAAGAAAAGGTAGGAAAGAAGCTGTCCCAAAACCAATAAGTCTTGTCATAGAACTTGAAGCAAGTTCAGATTGCGAGGACAAAGGTTTTGAAACAACTCCAGTTTTTTAAAAACTATACTTCAAAAACACACTGGCATTAATGCCTGGATCGGTTAATCTTTCCATGCCTGATAAATTGTTGATATCCTGATTTCTAAATGCAAAATTGAGGTGATCAAAATAAAATTTATCAAATACATTCAAAACAGCTACGCCAATATTCATGTTTCTGAACAGTTCGTAATTGGCTTTAATGTCAAATAGTCCATACCCGGGTGTTGCAGTCATTTCTCCAAAGCTGTTGGCCAGTTGATTCTGTTCTGCAACAAGGGTGTAATACAAACCTGCGAACAATTTTTTATTTTCATAAGTTAATTGAAAGTTGCTTCTCAATGGCGTAGTAAGCGGCAAGGCTTCACCCAGATCTTCATTTCTTGTATAGACATAAGAGATTTCTGTACCAAACCTGAAATTGTCCATAAAACTGACACCAAAACCTGCTTCAAATCCGGTTTTATAGGCATTCTCTAAATTCCTGAACACCTTAGGATTAGTGGGTTCTGCATTAGGCATAAACCGCCTGGTCTTTGTGGGATCGATAATACCAACAATGTAATTTTCAAATAAAGAATAGTAAGTAGATGCAAAATAATCAATTTTATTCACAGAGCCATTTAAAGCCTTGCTGCCTCTATAGGCGACTTCTATCTGATTGTTCACTTCTGCATCAAGATTAGGATTACCAACATATTCAAAAGGATCCTGTCCAATCTGAAAATGATTGATGGCCCGCTCAATCATATTGGCAGAACGTACACCACGACCTATGGTGAATTCTAAAACGTCACCATTTTCAAATCTTTTCTTTAATGAGACTGTTCCGCTAAGATTATGTTCAGTTCTTTGTTCCAAATCCGGATAGTATTCCAAAAAAAGTTCATCCGGATCCTGGATTTCAGAGGAAACCAAATCATATCTTATACCAAATTGTAATGAGGTAGAATTGTCAAATTCGTAAATAGATTCTGCAAAAACACCATAATCATTAATATAACTGTCCTGCCAGATCTTGTCTTCAAAAGCCATAGGCATATCCAGCTGCATGCCCATCATGTTTTGTTTAACTAATCGGTTTCTTACGCCATCTCTGGCAATCAACAAAGCATCAACACCGGTATAGGTTGTCCATTTGTCATTAAAAACCAATTTGGCTTCAAATTTACCACCGGCTGTTGTCGCATCTACCGGAGAAAAGGCTTCAACCGTTGAAAAATTTGCTCTTCTGGTATTACTCATAAGGTGGTCCACATAAGAATAATACACTTTAGCTTTAATTTGATTAAGCATACCATTCATGTTTTTCTTATGATAATCCAAAGACAGAATACTCGAATCGTCATAATCAGAATCCATGGGTAAAGATGCATGAAGTACGTCTCTGCCAAAGGATTGTCGCCATTGGAGTTTAATGCGTTCATTGGTTGTGAAATTATAGCCTAAGCCTAAGGCGTGATCTATGCTTCGAAAAGATGATGGGATTTCTCGGCCAAGACCATCTTCATAATTGCCATAATCCCTGTAGGCATAACTGCCTAAAACATCAAACTTTTCATTGGCATACTGAAGTTGAGCCATACTTATAGAATTATTACCATTGCTCTCATAGCCTGTAGATACAGCACCGGAAAGTCCATATTCATCAAATTCTGGCTTTTGTGTAACAATGTTGATGATACCTCCAAAAGTAGAGCCGTATCTTACTGAAAACGGACCTCTTATCACTTCAATCCTTTCTATGTTTTCCGGGATAACGTGCGTGGTTATGGGATCCATACGGTTTGGACACGCATGCATAACTTTAGTGCCGCCATCATACTGAATGTTCAATTGTTCGTATTGCGCTGCTCTAAAACTGGGGTCTATGGCATAATTGCCACGTTTTATCACGCCAAAACCTTCAATATTATGGAATAGATCAGCTACATTTTTTGGCTGCACTACATTTTTGGTTAGATCCGGCGTAGATAGGCTCATGACAGGATCCTCAAACAAGTTGCCATTAACCAAAACTTCGCCCAGTTCAATAGGGATTGGTTTTAAGGCTAATGTTTCAGACGTGTTTTCATCGACCTTAATTTCTATGGTTTTGTATCCCATGCTTTGAATAAGGTAAGTTTCACCTGATTCTAAAATTAATACGAAGTCTTTTGAAAATCTTATTTCCTGTGTAGATGTATTTTTAGCATAGACATTTTCTATGGTTTTTTGTGTGTCTTTGTCTATAATAGAAAGGGTTTTCGTTTGGCTGAAAAGCATACCAAACGACAGGCTCATAAAGAGAGCCCACAATTTTGATTTCATAATTATATTATTGAAAAATTAAACTTGGTTTAAATCACTAAAAGTATTTAAACCAGTCCTTTAGGTGGCTTTATTAATTTTTCTGAAAAATTGAAGGTATAAATTTCGGGGATAAAAAAAGTTTTTCGATTGCGGATAATTTCAGTTTCTGTCAAACAATGAAATTCCGAATGATTTAAAAAGAGGATCAATTCGAAGGAAGTTAGAAGCATCATCTTTTCCTGTCTATCATTTTCTGAAGAATTTCTGTCTAACAATTTTGAAAGTTCACATTTTCCATCACATTGCAATTCGGGTTTATCTTTATTTACACAATAGTTTTCAACAAAAGAATCGGTAAATGCCAAATAATAGCTTATGACCAAAAATGACTTTATGGTAAATAAGCTGATAATCAAAGCTAAAGATATAGATATGTAATACTTCTTCCTCACAGTCTGCAAAAATATGAATATTGCAGAGCTTAGAAAGTGACTTCAGTCACATATCATTTCATAAGAACTACATTTTTAAAGCCACGAATTCATGAATAAAAATCATTCGTGCACTTGTGGCTTATAGAAAATATAAAAAACTAATTGACTTAGGCATGCATTTAATAATTTTAAATAATTGATATTGTGTGTTTAAACTATGTAATTGCTCTCTGAGTAGCTTTGGGTATTCTCTGAGTGACTCTGTGTTATAGCTATACCACAGAGGAAACACTAAGAAAGCAAAGATTTTCAAAGAGTTATATTCATTCTCCTTAATTTGAAATTAAACTAATTTTATTATTTATGTGCCTAAATCAAAAAAAATAATTCTATCATTCCATAACACAAGTATCATTATTACAGAATTTTTCACCTTTGCCATCTTCATGTGCCTGCAGGTTAAAGTCTGTCGACATTTTTGCTTTCATTTGTTCATACTTTTCTTTGGTAATGGCTTCATAAGGCATTTGTGCATAAGCACCGGTTTCTAATTTTGGTAAAAAACTAATGGATTTTAAGGTGTATTTAAAAAATTCCAAAATCGGCTGGATTTGATCTGCTTCTTCAGGTTTGAAAGTTACTGTACATGACACCTGATTATCCGACCAATACCGTTGAAGGAAATTAGCCAGGCTTACTTGTTCCCAAATGCTAACTTCATTCAAGCATTTGCCATGATTGTGAATAGGGAAGGAGACCACCACCGAACTGGAATCCATCACATCATTTTCCATGTCTAATCCGGCCTCTTCCAACTGTGGAATCAGTTTAGAGTTCTTGGCAATTCGAATTCGACGGATATAATATTTAAATTCAGGATAATGGCAACCCGGATTGACACCTGCCAGGAGACTTACCGTTCCTGAAGGCTTTACGCTGGTGGTTTTTATGCTTTTAGGTACACATAACCATGAGGAGTAAATCTCATCCCAGTTTTGAATTTCATCATAGCCGGTAACCAGCCAATCTCTGAATAATTCGAGTGAATGCTCTTCAATAAAGTTGGTCACGCCGGTGACTGAGGTGCCTATTCTTCGGTTTCGTTTTTGTACGCGATTGGTTTCGTGCCATGTGGTATTTACCAAGGTTGCGGTTTTACCGACCAGATAAGCAAACTTTAAAGTTCGGAGATAATCTTCCTTACTTTCAGCTCTGGACGGAAAGGTTTCTACCAGACAACACAATTCATAACTTTCAAGCGATTGTTCGCCGCAGGGATTTGTGCCGACCGCTTTATGGTCTTTATGGTCGGCCGGGTCGCACATTCTGGAATGCGCACGGATATTGTCCATAAAAATATAACCGGGTTCGCCATTGATAGCCGTTTGTTTGGCGACATCTTCAAAGTTGGTGTTGTTATCTACAAAAACTGAGTTGTTAGACGCCCAACCATAAGCTGCCCGATGTGCATTGTCTCCAACATAAGATTGTTTTTCAAAATCCCACTGGTAACCCTTTAATTTTCGGTATTCAGAATTATGAGCGTCACCCAGTGCAATCTGTGCGGTACGTCTCACATTGCCGGCTACAACGCATTGCCCGATCATATTCATGATATCTGTAATGGCCGTAATGCTTATGTTTTTGTCATCCAGTGCATTCAGCGTAGATCTGACTTGTTCGTGTAAACGTTCCAAAGGTTGAGGACCGGATGAAATACCACCAAATCCGCGTATAGGTTCGCCGGCTTTTCTGATTTTTGAATAGTCGAATTTGATTTCATGTGTGTCCTGAGAGCTGAAGTGTTTGCCGAAATAAGAAGCCAAAAGCAATTCCAGACTTTTTACCCAACCTTCTCTGGTATCCGGAATCACATACATTTCAGCTTGTTTTTGAGGTTGATGAACGTTGAGTTTATGTTCGCCGGTAACGTCAAAACCTACGCCAACACCAACCATACTCATGTCTATCATAAAGGTGAATGGCTTAACAGCTTCTACGATGCTTTTATCTATATCTTTAGTAGAAACAAAAGCACAGTTGAACAAAGCCTGACCGACTTTCTTTTCGTGAATAATAGGCGTGCCAAGTGCCCAAAGCATTCTACCCGGTGGTAAAAATTTCATGGTGAACATGCGGTCGTACATTTCCTGTGCAGAACGCTGGGCTTTTTTGCTGTTCCAGCCCAATTCATTTTTAAGGATATGCTCTTTTTGCAGGGAATAACAGCCTTCAACGACTCGTCTTATAGTTTCGTACCATTGTTCGTTTTCACCATTGTCTTTCACTCTGGAATAGGTGCGCAAATAGGTAAGCTGACCTAAGCCGTTAAAGCCGAAATCAGGGGTAATGTTTTTGTATTTTTCAATGAATTCCTGTTTGAGTTTGAAGTTAAGTTTCATAAATTATAATTTAGATAAAAGGATATTAATATCTTTATTTAGGTTAAAAAAATTATTCTTTAAAGTAAGCTTTTTGTCGGTTCACCCTTTTAGCGATGGTATATATATCGGTTGAAAGTAATTTGTTTTTTAACGTATTTCTTTCTTTTTTGAGCTGATAATGAAGTACGCAGGGATTGTCGTCCTGACATTTATCAAAACCCAGTAAACAATCCTCAAAAAGTTTTGGACCGTCAATGGCTTTTACAATGTCTGCCAGATTGATGTTTTGACTTTTGTCAAGAAAAAATCCACCGGTGCGGCCTCGGGTACTTTTTAATAGTCTGGCTTTGGTTAACTGTTGCAATATTTTGGCCGTAAAGGCTCTAGGTGAATCAATGGCTTCACTAATCAAATCTAATCCTACAAGTTCTTTGGATTTAGCTTGTTTAAATGCAATAAAAGCCATTATTTTGATAGCGTATTCGCAACTTTTTGAAAACATTGACTAATTGTTTGATTCAAATGTAATAAAGTCTTTAAAAGGATATTTTTATCCGAATTAATCTTATTAACAACGCAATGAACAATCAACCTTTAAAACGCCATAAAGCGCTGCAAACCCTTAGTCGGGAACATCATGATAGTTTAGTGTTTGTGTTGAGGTTGCAGAAAGGGGTTGCCAAAAAAGCATCCATAGAAGAGATGAACGACTACATTCAGTGGTATTGGGATGTACATTTGAAAGCTCATTTTCAGATGGAAGAAACGCATTTGCTTCCGAAATTAGACAGTGATGATATTTTAGCAAAAAAAGTGCAAAGCGATCATAAGTTCATTACAGAATTAATTCATCAACACCCAAAATCTTACGACAGTATCACCCAACTTTATAAAACTCTAAAATCCCATATCCGTTTTGAAGAGCGGGAGTTCTTCATGTTCATTCAAAAGTTTTTGACAGAAGAGCAATTGGAAGAATTTGCAAATGTACACAAGCGACAAATAGACTGTGGACTTTGGGTGAATCGATTTTGGGAGTAATGAATCAGAGATTGAGAGTGCGAAGTTTCAAACTTCGCATAGTGACATTATTCACATATTCAATAAACCAAACTATTTCAAGTCTGTTTTTATGCTTTCGCCCTTTTTATTCAAATTTGATAGAAATGTCTAAGTGACCACCAAGTCCTTCGTTAATAATTCTTTGTAGTGTAGAAAATCGAATATCTTTTAGATTTCTTTCCAATTTAGAAATATAAGATTTATTTGTTCCTGCTAATTCAGCTAATTGTTCCTGAGTAAGACCTTTATCTTCCCTGGCTCTTTGAATTAATACACCAAGTTTGAAAGCGTCATATTCAGTTTCAAATTGCTCTCTTTTTTCAGTTCCTTTTTTGCCGATTTTTTCATCGATAAATGCATCAAGACTTTTGAGGTTATTATTTTTTGTTGTCATAGTATTCTTTTTTAATCTGTTCTGCTTTTTCAATTTGTTGTTTGGGTGTTTTTTGTGTTTTCTTTTGGAATCCGTGTCCAATTAATACAATATTATTCAGGTCGAAAAAACAAAAAATTCTGAAAATATTATTGCCGACTTGAACTCTTATTTCGTAGAGCCCTGATGTATTTTTTAAATGTTTAAAATATACTTCAGGAATTCTATCAATTTCTTGTATTAATTTTAAAGTCCAAATTATTTTCTTTTTAACCTTATCGGTTTGAGTTTCATAAAATTCCTCAAAATAATTCTTGTAAAAATATAACTCCCTTTTTTTATTCATTATACAAAGATAAGTAAAGTAGTCCAATAAGACAACATCTTAAATTTTATAAGTAATATTAGCATTAATTACTCGCTTTGGTGTTTTTCCAAAAATTGGTACATACTGAGATAAACCAAATCAGAACCTGACCGATCTGAAAGCTTTTAAAGACAAAAACATTGGATTAGTGGGTAAGGTTTAATATGACAGGCGCAGGATATAATGGTATTATGCCATGTGATGTAGTTGAAAACCTTGTAGAACATAAATCCTAAGCCGAATTACTTTACCATATCCGTTTTGAAGAGCGGGAGTTCTTTTTGTTGATTCAAAAGTTTTTGACAGAAGAGCAATTGGAAGAATTTGTAAATGTACACAAGCGACAAATAGACTGTGGACTTTGGGTGAATCGGTTGTGGGAGTAATTTATCAGAGTTTAAGAGTGCGAAGTTTCAAACTTCGCATAGCGACGACATTTTAAACCTCTCACAATGTATTATCAATCAACCGTCACTGAAGCCCAGTTTTCTCCTCTTTTTATGCGGTGTATTTGTGTGTCTGACACGCCAAATCGCTTGGCAATCATGCTGACACGGTTGTTTTTGTTTTGTAATTGGCGCTTAATGATTTTTACCCGGCCTGCGTTTAATTTACTGTTTTTATTGATGCTTTCTTCACGGATTTTCTTCCACTCTGGATTACTGAATTGATGAAGCTCTTTTTCTCTTTTTGTAGCCCATTTGAGATTTTCAACTCTGTTGTCTGTTTTTTCGTAATTCAGGTGTATGACATAAACACCACCGTTTTGTTCGAGAAAATGCTGAGCTACTAGTTTGTGGACATACCTTCCGGTTGGTTTTCCGTTACGTTTTTGTCTCAAATGAAGAATTTGATAACCATTGGTAAATGTTTTATTGGCTAAAACTTCTTCATCCCCTTTACAATTTATTATCCTACCAAAATTTGAAATTTTAAAATGTTCATGCTCTGCGATTTTATCATCAAATTCTATCTTTTTCCATATTTCACCAGGGTAACTCCTTATCATCTTTATTGTTTTATTTGCAATTTAAACACAATATTCTAAAATTCCGTTGCCTGAATGTTCAAAAATTGAAACAAAAAGCCCCCAAAATTGAAAAATATGGGAGCTTATTTTAATTAATCTTGAAATCTTAAATGCCTAATCTACATTATCATGCAGGAAAGAATTATTGGTTCTAAAGGATATTTCATCATCATTGTCATGTAATGTCGTTCTGGATAACTTTACGTTCTCCTTTGGGTCCTCAAGTTCAATTCCGGCTCTCTTGTAAGCGGGCTGTTTTTCAATTTCATCAATGTTTTGCGCATTACTGAAACGGTAATTGAATTGTTTCATTTTTGCCCTTCTTTCCGCAGCTCTGGCTTTCAATTCTGAAATTGAAGCATTCAGAGGGTCTGCGGCCTCATCTGATTTTTCAAGATCGTTTGGTGTTTTAGGCTTGATCTTTGTTTCAAATTTCAGATTATCATCCTCGGATTCATCCTGTCCTTTGGTCTGCTCGGTTTCATCTTCGAGTTTATATCTTTTTTTCTCTAAGAACTGGTCAGGGGCAATTTCTTCCGGTTCATTAACCTCAATATCTTTGATATCATCATTCAGATCAAATATAATTTTGTTTTCTGCATTTGATTCTTTTTTGTAGCCTTGAGTACTTTTAGATTCTGCTACTCTTGGCTCAATTTGTTGATTGAACAGATCGAAGGTTAAGCGTTGTTTTTGCGGTTGTTCGTGTTCCTCGTTGCTTTGCGTTCTGTCTGTTATTTCAAATTCCTGATCATCCGGATTCAGATATTCTACCTCGACGTTTATGTTTCGGATTTCCTCCGTAGTGTCCAGTAAAATATCTTCTTCTGATTCCTCCTCGTTTTTAACCTCTTCATCATCTTCAAAATCCAGATGGTGAACAATTTTTTGTTCTTCCACGTTTTCGTTTTCATCAAGATCCAAGGGTGTGATGCTTTCTTTTTCACTGCTGAGGTTTACCTCGGCTTTTTGCTCATCTTCAAGTGTATGAATAATTTTCTTAGTTTCAGTATTTACAATTTCATCCTGTTGTTCAGAATTAAAACCGGTAGCGATCACAGTAACGGAAATAGCATCATCCAGATTTTCATCTTCGCCGACACCCATAATGATGTTGGCGGAATTTCCGGCTTGATTTTGAATGTGATCATTGATTTCACCAATCTCATCAATGGTGATTTCGTCTTTTCCTGATACAATGAGCAACAAGACATTTTGAGCACCTGTGATCTTGTTGTCATTTAGCAGAGGAGAATCCAAAGCTTTTTCTATTGCGAGCTTAGAGCGGTTTGTTCCCGAGGCTGTAGCAGAACCCATAATTGCGGTACCACTATTGCTTAGAACTGTTTTTGCGTCCCTCAGGTCAATATTTTGTGTGTAGTGATGTGTGATAACTTCAGCAATTCCTCTGGAAGCCGTTGCGAGGACTTCATCAGCTTTAGAAAAACCGGCTTTAAAACCAAGATTTCCGTATACCTCTCTCAGTTTGTTATTGTTGATAACGATAAGAGAGTCAACGTTTTTTCTTAATTTTTCAACACCCTGCTGTGCCTGATCATTACGCATTTTACCTTCAAATTGAAACGGGACTGTTACGATACCGACGGTAAGAATGTCCATTTCTCTGGCTTGTTTTGCGATTACCGGAGCAGCACCCGTTCCGGTACCGCCACCCATACCTGCCGTAATGAATACCATTTTAGTGTTTTTGTCAAGTAAGTCTTTGATGTCTTCTTTACTCTCAATAGCGGCTTGCTCTCCAATTTCAGGATTGGCTCCGGCACCTAATCCTTCGGTAAGATTTACCCCTAACTGAATTTTTGTAGGAATAGGGGAGTTTTCCAAAGCCTGTGCATCGGTATTGCAGATCACAAAATCTACGCCTTTTATGCCTTGCTTAAACATATGGTTGATGGCATTGGATCCGCCACCACCTACACCAATAACTTTGATGACATTCGATTGATTCTTTGGTAAGTCAAAAGCGATGTTGTCTATATCTTCTGTGCTCATAATGTATGGTTTTCTACTTTTATATCTTTCGTTTTATTCTGCGTCGTCTAAAAAATCTTTGAGTTTATCTACAAATTTTTCCATAAACGATTTTCTGGGTTTATGGATCTCAGTTTCTTTTTTATCTTCTTTCAGTTCCTCGGCCTTTTTTACTTCTATTTCGTTATCTTCAGGAACTTCTTCATTAGCCTCTTTCTCTCTCTGTGCCTGTTTTTCTAAACTGTTCATAACCAATCCTACTGCAGTTGCGTAGATTGGGCTTGCAATTTCTTTGTTGGTATCACCAGCCAGGTGTTCGTTGGGATAGCCTACTCTGGTGTCCATCCCGGTGATGTATTCCACCAGTTGCTTCAGATGTTTCAACTGTGCGCCGCCACCGGTCAACACTATTCCCGCGATTAATTTTTTACGCTTTTCCTCATGGCCGTAATTTTTTATTTCCAAAAAGACTTGTTCAATAATTTCAACGGCCCGGTAGTGAATGATCTTTGCTAAATTCTTTAATGAGATCTCCTTAGGTTCTCTGCCTCTGAGTCCGGGTATGGAGACGATCTCGTTTTCTTTATTTTCACCAGGCCATGCAGAGCCGAATTTAATTTTCAGTAACTCAGCTTGTTTCTCAATAATAGAGCAACCGTCTTTGATGTCTTCGGTAATGATGTTTCCGCCAAAAGGAATTACAGCCGTATGGCGAATTATCCCGTCCTTGAAAATAGCCAGATCTGTAGTTCCGCCACCTATATCGATAAGAGCAACACCGGCTTCTTTTTCTTCCTGACTCAAAACAGCATTTGCTGAGGCCAAAGGTTCTAAAGTTACAGCGTTAAGCTCCAAACCTGCACTTTTTATACAACGGCCAATGTTTCTTATGGATGAAATTTGTCCTACCACAACATGAAAATTGGCTTCCAGTCTACCGCCGTACATGCCGATAGGTTCTTTTATTTCAGCCTGGCCATCAACTTTATATTCCTGAGGTAGAACGTGGATAATTTCTTCACCAGGCAGCATGACCAATTTATGAACCTGGTCGCAAAGGGTATTTATGTCCAGTTCGTCTATAACTTCATCGGCATTTTTTCTGGTAATATAATCGCTGTGCTGAAGGCTTCGAATGTGTTGCCCGGCTATACCAACAGTAACGGCACTGACTTCTTTTCCTGAATTTTCTTCAGCTTCTTTGATCGCAAGTTGTATAGATTGTATGGTCTGTGTGATATTGTTTACCACACCTCTGTGAACGCCAAGACTCTTGGTTTTACCAATCCCTAAAATCTCAAGCTTTCCAAATTCATTCTTCCGACCAATCATCGCCACGATCTTTGTCGTACCGATATCTAAGCCCACTGCTATGTGTTCTTTTTCCATAATCCTAAGATTCAATTTTTTTACATACAACTTGTTTGCCGTATTGTAAGTCTACACTTTTATATTTTCCTAACAGACTATCTTTTTTAGCCTTGACGTAGAAGGCTTTAAAATTCATAAATTTCTGTTCTAAATTTTCTGCTTTTCCAACAAATACCTCAAAGTCATGATTCCTTAGCCTTAAACTGTATAAATTCTTTTTATGCGATTTTATTAAAGTGGTTTGCTGACTGAAAAATAAATCTTTATTGATTTGCTTAATAAGTTGAAATGCTGAAAGCGTATCTTTTTTTGATAATCCTAAAATGATAGGAACTCTGGCGGAATAAAACTCAGATAGAGGCATGATTTTGCCTTGTGAATCAATGTAGAAATCATCTTTTCCGATAACACGAGCTAGCGGCTCACGCTGCTTGATATCAGCATGTAAGCGACTTTCAAGGTCTATGTAAACCTCTGCATTTTCAATCATAGGATGAGACTCGAGTTGTTTTTCTACCAAATTCAAATCTAAGTGTTCTAAGTCCATTTTCTTAACAGGTTCATCATTTTGTATTAACAATTTATTAACCGCTGTTTTCTCTATAAAAAGCTGTTTTTCCTGATGAAAGCTAATGTCTATAGCGGTAATATTTCTGCTTATATGTCTGTTGTAACTAAAGCTGGCTAAGGCTATAAATCCAATGACCATAATAAAAACCTTTATGTAGGGAAGTTTATTTTTCATGGCTAAAGATTTTTTTAATGTTTTGTGCTTCCAGTCCAATATCGCCTGCGCCCATCATGACGATGATTCTACATGACGAGTCTTGAATAACTGATGATATTTCAGACTTTTCTATGACTTTTGCGTTTTCGTTTTTAATTTTATGGCATAAAAACTTAGCATCGATGCCTTCAATAGGTTCTTCTCTGGCCGGATAGATCTCTAAAAGATTGACTTCATCAAATTTACTGAGACTAGCAGCAAAATCATCTGCAAAATCCTTTGTTCTTGAAAATAAATGCGGCTGAAAAATTGCCATAGCTTTGTCCATTGGATAAAGTTGATTCACAGCCTTGTGCACAGCTTCTATTTCTGATGGATGATGCGCATAGTCGTCAATGATAACGTATTCAGCAGATTGCACTAAGTAGTTGAATCTTCTGTTCACCCCATCAAATTCAGATAGCGTTTCTGCAAATTTTTCTGTTAAGTCAGGTCGGTAAGAAGCAGCAAGGCTTAAGGCGCATAAAGCATTAAATACATTGTGCTCTCCGGGCATCTTTAAACGAAGTCCATTGATGCTTTGATGGGGTAAATTCCAGTCAAAATTATAAACACCATCAATAATTCGAATATTCTCTGCATAAATATCAGCTGGCGGATTCACACTTATACTTAGACCTTCAAAATTCAAACCTTTTTGATAAAAGAAGTTTTCTTTGTTTTCTATCAGATCAGAAAATTTTTGGAAGGTGTGTTTTAAGTCATCAACTGAATCATAAATATCCAAGTGATCGGCATCAATATTACTTATCACAGCAAAATCCGGTTTAAGCTGTAGTAATGAACGATCAAATTCATCGGCTTCAATAACATAAACTTCGTCTCCTTCGTAGATGTAATTGGACTGATAATTTTGAGATATACCACCTAAAAACGCAGTTACCGGAAGCTTGTTTTCTTTCAGTAAGAAGGCAAGCATACTTGTAATGCTGGTTTTGCCATGTGTGCCGGCCACTGCGATACATGTTTTATCTTTACTGATCTCCCCTAATATTTGCGCTCTTTTGTACAGAGGATAGTTATGCGATGAAAAGAAATGAAATACTTCGTTAGAAGGTTTAATAGCCGGTGTATAAATGATCAGCGCATTGCTATTTTGTATAGTTTTAGCCAGGACAAGTTCTTCATTATATTCAATTTTGGCTCCTTTGGATTCTAATTTTTTGCATATATCTGATGCTGTTCTGTCAAATCCAAAAACTGAATAGCCTTTCCTCAAAAAGTGAAAAGCCAAAGCACTCATGCCTATACCGCCAATGCCGATAAAGTAAATTTGTTTGATATGTTTGAAATCTATGTTCATGCTTTGTTGATCAGACGTTCTACGATGTCTACAATGTCTTTTGTCGCATTTGGCTTGGCCAGCGTTTTAATATTTTTAGATAGTTTTTCCTGTTTAGGTTTATCAGCCAATAAAGCTTTTAATTCCTTTTCAAATCTTTTTTCAAGGTCTTTTTCTTCAATAAGAACAGCTGCATCATGTGCAGTAATGGATTGTGCGTTTTTGTTTTGATGGTCTTCTGCTACATTTGGAGAAGGGATAAAAATTACGGGTTTTCCAACAATGCACAGCTCACTTACACTTCCGGCGCCAGCTCTGGATATGATGATGTCTGCACCGGCGTAAGCTGCCTGCATATCATCTATGTATTTTAATACCCGAATATTTTCTTCATCCTTATGTTTGTAATCCTCATGATAAAACGCACCACATTGCCAAATCAGGTTGCAGTCAAGAGATTTTAAAGTGTCTAAATGCTTTGAAATTGTTTGATTGATTACTCTTGCTCCCAAGCTGCCGCCAATGACCAATATCGTTTGTCTGTCAGCGCTTAAATTAAATTTTTTGAGGGCTTCCTCTCTTTTTAAACTAATGTTTATCAGGTCTTGACGAACAGGATTACCGGTCCAGAATATTTTGCCTTCCGGGAAATACCGCTCCATTTTATCATAGGCAACACAAATGGCGTCAGCTTTTTTTGAAACCCATTTATTGGTAACGCCGGCAAAAGAATTTTGTTCCTGTATAAGGCTAGGGTAGCCCATATTATTTGCCATCCTTAAAAGCGGCGCACTTGCAAAACCACCTGTGCCTATAACAATATCCGGTTTGTGTTTTTTTATGATCTTTCGGGCTTTAAATAAACTTACAATCAGTTTTAATGGAAAACTCAGGTTAGATAATGTCAGTTTTCTCTGTATTCCACTGATCCATAAACCTATGATCTCGAATCCTGCTTTTGGCACCATTTGCATTTCCATTCTGTCTTTTGCACCCACAAAAATTATATCTGCTCGCCCTTGCCTTCTCTTAATTTCCTGTGCAATAGCAATTGCCGGATAAATATGTCCGCCGGTTCCTCCACCTGATATAATCACTCGCCAGTGTTTCATAAAGTTTGACTTAACACATCCAGTGGGTTTTCTTGTTCTTCATCTTTATATTCAAGTTCTTTCGAACTGTAATCTTCACTGTTTTTGGTGCTTACGCTTAATATGATACCAATGCCGACACAGGTCATCCAAATGGAAGAACCACCACTACTTATAAGTGGTAATGTCTGTCCCGTAACAGGAAACAAATTAACGGCAACGCCTATATTAATAAAGGCCTGAAAGATTATGGGTAAGCCCACTGCAGCAACCAGTAGTTTGGCGTAAACCGATTCTTTTTTTGTAAATATGATTGCTATCCTTAACAGGATAAACAAATAAATAATAATGACAAAAAATCCACCTATTAATCCGGTTTCCTCTATGATTATGGCATAGATAAAATCTGACGATGATTGCGGCAGAAAATTTCTCTGAACACTTTTGCCAATACCATTTCCGCTTACACCACCTGTAGCTATGGCGATTTTTGCCTTTTCTACCTGATATTGTTCTTCATTTGACTCGTCACCCACAAAGCTTTCAATTCGGCTTGTCCATGTGTTCACACGGTTTGGCATAAGATCGGGGAATGCCATAGATGTCAGGACGAAAAGACTTGCAATTAAAACTGTAGATCCAACAATGTAGCCACAATACTTCAAAGGATAACCACCCAAAAATGCCAGCAAGACAACCATGGAAAACAAAATAGCTGCTGTTGAAAAATTTGCAGGGAATATTAAACCGGTTATCAAAAGTACCGGAAGCCAAAGTGGCCAAATTGTTTCTTTGAAGCTTACTTTTTTATCTGTTATTTTTGATAAATACCGTGCGACATAAATCATAAGCACAACAGCTGCAAAGCTTGATGTCTGAAAACTCATGTTTACGACAGGGATTGTAATCCATCTGCTGGCATAAGACCCATCTATGGTTGTACCTTTCATTAAAGTCAAAATCAACAATATTACCGTTATTGGAAGCATCAATATTGAAATACCTCTGAAGTATCTGAAAGGAATCTTATGCACAGCAAAAATGATAACGAAACCCATAAACAGATGGATAAAATGTTTGATGAGGTAGCTTATGGTATTTCCATCACCACCATTCAAATAGGCCAAATTACTACTTGCACTGTAGACAGGTATAAAAGAAAATATGGCCAATAGCGCCACTAAAGCCCATAGTGCACGGTCACCGCTCAAATTGGAATTAAAAAAATGGACTAATGAGTTCTTCATGATTATAAATTCATTACTGCTTCTTTAAATTGTCTACCTCTGTCTTCATAATTTTCAAACAAGTCAAAACTTGCACAAGCAGGCGATAACAATACAGTATCCTCTGCCTTTGATACATGGTAAGCGATTTTTACACACTCCGCCATGGACTTTGTTTCATAGATATCTTCTACGCATGATTTGAAGGTGTCAATTATTTTTCTGTTATCTACACCAAGACAAATAATTGTTTTGACTTTTTCATTTACAAATGGCATTAAATCCTTGTAGTCATTGCCTTTATCCTCACCACCTACTATCCATATGATATCTGATTTTACAGAGTCTAAGGCATAAAAAGTGGAATTGACATTCGTTGCCTTGGAGTCATTTATGTAGTGCACATTATTGATCTTCAGGACATATTCTAATCTGTGCTCAACGCCCTGAAAAGTTTCCAGCTTTTCTCTGATGGTTTCTTTTCTTATCTTTAATAAATGGGCTACCGTGGCTGCAGCCATGGCGTTTTTTGTATTGTGTTTCCCTTGAACTTCTAATGCTGATATTGGCATGATGCTTAATTTTTTTTCTAGTTTGATAATTATATTATTGTCTTCTAAATATGTACCGTAGTCCAGTTCTTTTTCGGTAGACAACGGTATACACCTGGATCTTACAGGATGTTTTTTGAGCCAGTTGCTCATATGTTCTTCGTCGGCATTGTAAATGAAATAATCCTCTGAGGTCTGGTTACCGGCAATTTTGAATTTTGATGCCGTGTACAGATCAAAATTATACGCGTACCGGTCTAAATGGTCTGGTGTGATAGATGTGATAATGGCAATATTTGGCCTGAAAGTGACAATACCATCCAGTTGAAAGCTGCTGACTTCAAGTACGTAATTTTTGGCCTGGGTTTCAGCAACAGATTTAGCAAAACTAATGCCTACATTTCCTGCCAGAACAGTGTCTTTAATCTCATCTTTCAACACATGATAAATCATATTCACAACTGTGGTTTTACCATTGGATCCGGTTACCGCTATTAATCCGGCATCGGTATGTAAACTGCCGTATTCTATTTCAGATATAACTGGTAAATCTTTGGCTTTTATGGCTTTTACCACTTCTGCTTCATCAGGAATCCCCGGACTTTTAATCACAAGATCGGCACTTGTTATTTTGTCTAAGCTATGCTGTCCTTCTTCAAATTCGATATTAAGATCTTTTAAAGCTTCAATTTTTGGTGCAGTAATTTTCCCGGCATCACTTAGAAATACATTATCTCCAAGCTTAGATGCCAGAACAGCAGCGCCATAACCGCTCTCACCACTTCCTAAAATTGCCACTTTCTGCATTATCTTATCTTTAGAGTTATGATTGATATGACGGCCAATAGAATGCCTATGATCCAAAAGCGCACGACTATTTTACTTTCGTGAAAGCCTTTCTTTTGATAATGATGATGAAGAGGTGCCATAAGAAAAACTCTTCGCCCTTCACCATGTTTTTTCTTAGTGTATTTAAACCAGCCTACCTGCATGACGACAGAGAGGTTTTCAATAAAAAAAATACCACATAAGATTGGCAGTATGAGCTCTTTTCTGGCTGCAATAGCTATAACAGCGATAATCCCACCAATCGTAAGGCTTCCGGTGTCACCCATAAAGACCTGAGCCGGAAAAGTGTTGTACCAAAGAAAACCTATGAGAGCTCCCGTGAAGGCGGCAATGAAAATGGTCATTTCTCCTGATCGTGGAATATTCATGACGTTGAGATAGTCAGAAAAAATCACGTTACCCGAAACCCAGGTAAAAATACCCAGTGTCAACACAATTATTGCCGAACTTCCGCCGGCTAGGCCATCAACACCATCTGTGAGATTTGCGCCATTGGAAACAGCCGTTACAATAAATATGACTATAGGAATAAATATCAACCACGCATAAGGCTTTAAGTCTTCGCTTATCCAGGTTAAAATTTTGGAATAATCTAATTCATTGTTTTTGAAGAAGGGAATGGTTGTCGTGGTTGATTTTTCTTCATCAGAAATACTTACAATCTCATTTGTTCCGGGGTTTAATTCTATCTCATTTCTCACAGTGATGTCATCGTGGAAATACATGGTCAGACCCACAATTATGCCAAGACCTACCTGACCAAAAACCTTGAACTTGCCTTTCAAACCTTTTTTGTTTTTTCTGAAAACTTTGATGTAATCATCAAGAAAACCAATGCTACCCATCCAAAGAGTGGTGATGATCAACAGAATGATGTAGATATTGGTTAAATCTGAAAATAAAAGAACCGGTAAGAGTGTTGAAAAAATGATGATTAGTCCACCCATAGTTGGTGTACCTGCTTTTTGCACCTGACCTTCCAGCCCAAGATTTCTTACGCTTTCACCAACCTGCTTGCGCTGTAAATAGTTTATGATGTATTTACCAAATATCAGAGATATCAACAAGGATATTATGGCCGATAGTCCCGCCCTGAATGATAAATACTGAAATAATCCTGATCCGGCAAAATCATATAAACTGTCTAAATATTCTATAAGGTGGTAGATCATGATTTATTTATTCAGTTGGTTTAAAAATGATTTTACAATTTTCATATCATCAAAATCGTTTCTTACACCTTTTACTTCCTGATAAGTTTCATGACCTTTTCCGGCTATTAAAATGATGTCCTTTGGTTTTGATAGTTTGCAGGCTGTTTTTATGGCTTCTTTTCGGTCCGTTATGTTTATGATCTTTTGTTGATTATGCGCTTCGACACCTTCTTCAATTTCTTCGATAATCCTTCTGGGATCTTCAAATCTGGGATTGTCACTGGTGAAAATTACCTGGTCACTGAGTTCGGAAGCGATTTTACCCATTTTTGGTCTTTTAGACTTATCGCGATTCCCGCCGCATCCGACTACGGTTATCACAGTCTCATTTTTTGTACGGATACTGTTTATGGTATCAAGTACATTTTTTAAAGCATCAGGCGTATGCGCATAATCTACGATGACAGAAATTTCTTCATTGGAACTCATAAAATGTTCAAAGCGGCCGTGTACGGGTTTCAGCTGGCTTAAAAATTTTAAACTTTCCAATTGGTCTAAGCCCAAAAGATCTGCAATTGCATAAACAGTAAGAAGATTATAGGCATTGAACTGGCCTATGATTTTTGTCCAGATTTCCTGGTCATTGATTTTAAGATGTAAACCGGAAAAGCTGTTTTCAAGGATTTTGGCCTTGTAATCAGCATGAGACTTTAATGCATAGGTAAAGGTCTTGGCCTTGCAGTTCTGAAGCATAAAAAGGCCGTTCTTATCATCCTGATTTGTAATAGCAATAGCAGATTTTTTCAGTTGATCAAATAGTTGCTTTTTAACATCTCTGTAAGCTTCAAAAGTTTTGTGATAATCCAAGTGATCGTGAGACAGATTTGTGAATCCTGCCACATCAAAATCCAAACCTAAGGAGCGTTTTTGATCTATGCCATGAGAGCTTACTTCCATGAAGGCATATTCCACACCTGCGTTCACCATTTCATTCAGATATTTGTTGATGGTCAAAGAGTCCGGTGTGGTCAGTTTTGTTGAAAACTCTTGTTTGTCCACCAGTATTTTTACCGTGGAAATCAATCCCGTAGCATATCCTAAACTTTGAAAAAGCTGAAAGAGCAAACTGGTAACTGTAGTTTTGCCATTCGTACCAGTAATGCCAATCAATTTGAGCTTTGCTGAAGGATTATCATAATAATTGGAAGCCATGTAGGCCAGGGCTTCACGGGTGTCGTTTACTTTCACATAAGTGATCCCATTGATTTTGATCTCTGGAAATTCTTCACAAACAATAGCAATAGCACCCTGATCGACGGCATTTTTTATATAGTCATGTCCATCAGAAGAGGTGCCTCGAATGGCTACAAAAACATCATTCAGTCCTATATTTCTGGAGTCAAAATGCAAATTGGTGAAAGCCTGAAAGGTGTTGCCTTCAACAGCTTCAATGCGGACTTTATACAATATGTCTTTTAAAGTCATCATTCCAAAGTGAGTTTTACCAGTTTAACATTATTCAGGTTTCTGCCCTTAGCTACGGATTGGCCAACGACATTGCCTTCGCCTTCAAATTGTACTTTTATACCCATATTTTCAACCAAAGAGATAGCATCCATCAGAGATAATCCCGTCAGGTCCGGCATTTTATCAATAGCATTCTCACTCACTGCGATTTGTTCATTATAAGCTATATCTCTTTCAATATTAAAAATGCTGTCTGCTTCAATCTTATCTTTTACAGGTGTTTTGGTATATATTTTCTCGGCAATTTCGGCAAATACGGGTGCAGCAACCTGACTCCCGTAAAATCCGATTCTGGTATCCGGTTTATGAATGGTTACTATGCAGGAGTATTTGGGTTCTTCAGCAGGAAAATATCCTGCAAAAGAGGCAATATACCTACCGGAGCTTATCCAGTACTCTGTCTGGCAGGTACCTGTTTTACCGGCCATTGAGAAATTTTCATTGTGTATATTTTCAGCAGTGCCTTTTTCAACAGTCTTTTTTAACAGATCCTGAAGTATCTTAGCTGTTTCTTTTGATACTACAGAATTTTGAATCATAGGTTCATCAAAAACTTCCAGATCATTTCCTTTGTCCATGATCTTCCTTATGAACCTGGGTTTTACCTTAATGCCATCATTGGCAATCGCGTTATAAAAAGTAAGGACCTGCAGTGGTGTCATTGAAACGCCATAGCCAAAAGACATCCACGGAAGCGTAGTACCATACCAGTTGTTGTCATCAGGATGTGGTATTGATGGGCGTCCTTCTCCTTTTATTTCAAGACCAATTTTCTCATTAATCCCCATGTTGACCAATCGATCTACGAATTGTTCGGGTTTGTCTTTATAATTGTCATTAATTACCTGCGCGAAAGCAGTATTTGAAGAGACCTGAAAAGCTTTACCCATAGTGATTTTTCCATATCCGCCTGGTCGTGAGTCTTTCACCTTTCTCTTGTAATAAGTTACCACACCATTTCTGGTGTCAATGACCTGAGAAGTATCGGTAACTTTATCTTCAAGAGCTGCAGCAAGGCTAATAAGTTTAAAAGTAGAACCCGGTTCATGACTTTCCCAAACGGCATAGTTACGTTCTTCGTAGTAAGAGTCGCTATCCTTATCTTTCCCTAAATTGGCCATGGCCTTAATTTCCCCTGTTTTGGATTCCATCACAATAACGCTACCATGGTCTGCTTTGAACTTTTCTAATTGTCTGAGTAGGGCAAAATGGGCAATATCCTGTATGTTCACATCTATAGTAGAAACCACATCAAGACCGTCCTTGGGTTCAATAGCATTCCCGTCATTGAGCGGCTTCCATTGACCTTTGGATATTTTCTGTTTGAATTGCTTCCCTTTTTTTCCCTCGAGTTGTTCGTTAAAAGCGCCTTCAAGCCCTACATTATTATAACCAACAGTTCTTCGGCCAACTTTTCCCAGCGGATGTTCACGCTTGATGCTTTGCTCAACAATAAAACCACCTTTGTAGGGACCCAGATTGAACATTGGAAAAGATTTTACTTGTTGCAAGTCACTATAATCCAGATCTTTTGCGATAAATACATAACGCTTATGTTGCTGTCTTGCCCTGAGCAATTTGTTTTTGTAATAAGATACCGGCTTATTGAAAAATTTTGACAACGCCTCTGATAATCCCTGTAGATTTTTGTTGAAGTTTTCTTCGGATACAGTGACGGCGTCAAACCTTATTTCGTATTGTGGTACAGAAGTCGCCAAAAGATTTAGATTGGCGTCATACAAATTGCCCCTGTTGGGCTCGATAATAAAACTTTTGTAGACCGTTTTTTCTGCGATAGATTTGTAATGGTCACCATCGATTACCTGAATCTCGATGATCTTATAAATAATGCCACCAACAAATATTATTAAGACCAATAGGATCAGGTAAAATCTTTTCAGGATGTTTTTCTGCTCTTTCATTCCTTATTTGATTTTACGATGATTTCATAAGGCGGTTCGCTGGACAGTTTGATGCCTCTTTCGGTCATGATTTTTGCCACATTGGATTCCATTTTGAGTTGCATAACATCTTTTTTTGTATCGACAAACTCACTTCTCAAAGCCTTCGCTTTCGCTTTAAGTTCTGCTATTTTGTAGACCTTTTGATCGGTGCTGTGGGAACTGAAAACCATGACTAACGCAAGTAGAGCACAAAAAACAATAAACGCCCAGTTTTTGAATGCTCCATCCTGGATCAGGAATTTTCCTTTTATGATATCTACTACGCCTTTACTCATTTCTAAATTTTTTCAGCTATTCTAAGTTTAGCACTTCTCGCCCTGTTGTTTTGGGTAATTTCATCATTATCCGGAACGATGAGTTTACCAACTTTTTTTAATGGTCTCTGGATATTGCCGTAAAAGTCCTTCTGGATGTCATCATCAAAATTCCCACTCCTTATAAAATGTTTGACCAGCCTGTCCTCCAGCGAATGGTAGGACATCAGACAAAGTCTTCCGCCTTGTTCCAGAACTTCAGCGCTTTGTTTTAAAAATTCCTTTAAAGCCTCCAGTTCCTGATTGACCTCAATTCTTAGGGCCTGATATATCTGAGCCAAAAATTTGTTTGATTTGGTTTTTGGCAGGAAAGATTCCAGAACTTTATTCAATTGAAGTGTTGTTTCTATGGGTGCCTGAGATCTCGCACTGACTATAGCCGAAGCCAGCTTGGGAGCCATCTTTAATTCGGCATATTGTCTGATAATTTCTGATAGTTTTTCTTCAGAATATTCATTGATGATTTGCTTGGCTGAAAGATTCTGATCCTGATCCATTCTCATATCCAGAGCTGCATCAAAACGGATAGAAAACCCACGTTCGGCTTCATTGAATTGATGAGAAGACACGCCAAAATCTGCAAGTATGCCATCTACTTTCTGAAAGCCGTGAAATTTTAAAAACCGCTTTAAGAACCTGAAGTTTTCATTGATCAACAAAAAGCGATCGTCCTCTATAAGATTATTTAATGCGTCTTTGTCCTGGTCAAAGGCAATGAGTTTACCATCGGGGCCGAGTTTTTCTAAAATCGCTCTTGAATGTCCACCACCGCCAAAAGTGGCGTCAACGTAAATGCCATTTGCATTGATGTTGAGACCATCAATACATTCCTGCTTAAGCACCGGTATGTGGTAATCATATGATGTCATCGTCATTGCCCATTACGTCTTCAGCTAGATCTGCAAAGTCATCGACATCTTCAATTGAAGATTCGTAGAGGTCTTTATCCCATATTTCAATAATGTTGATGGCAGAAGAGAGTACGATGTTCTTTGTGATACCAGAAAAAGTTTTAAGGTCTTTTGGAATAAGCAGTCTGCCGTTCGTGTCAACATCAATTACCTTAACTCCAGCGGTGAATTTTCTGATAAAATCGTTGTTTTTTTTCTTAAAACGGTTCAGACCATTGATTTTCTGCATTAGAACATTCCATTCCTGCATGGGATATAATTCCAGGCATTTCTGAAACACAGAACGCTTCAAAACAAAACCCTGCTCCAGATGGGAGAGCATTTGTTTTTTTAGCGCAGAAGGCAATAATAGTCGCCCTTTTGCGTCTATTTTGCATTCATATGTTCCGATAAAAGTGGTCATTCGCTGGAATTATTAGGTCAAATATATTGATTTTTTTACCACAATTTACCACTTTTCCCCACATTGTTGATAAGTTTTTAAAAATAGCCTTTTTAACAGGGTTTAATTATTGTTGATCTCCGGGTTTTTAGAGTGGAGGAGATTGGTTTTGGAATAAAGGTCGTAATCTCAAGATTTAAAGTCTCCAAAACTCTTAGAATACAAGCGACTAATATTACTGAATTAACTAATTACTAATGTGATAGTGGTTTTTCTTGCGATACATTTTAGAATAGTTTTGACTATAGTATTTTATCTGTTATCCTAAGACCTGAATGTTGATTTTTGAATACCTTAAATATTTACAAAACCATCATCTTTTTATAAATTAAAAATACATACATAATCCCATTCCTAATCTCTAATATATCTCTGACTTATATTATAAATATATGCATTTTTCTAAGATTGTTCGGCAAAATACTTAGGAGTTTCATTAAGTAATATTATTTCAACACTTTAAGACTCTGTTCCTTATAGTTTTATATGTTTATCCAATTGTGGATTGTTTGTAATAATAATAATTTTGGATTTCTTAAATTAATCTTGAAATTATTGTTAAATATTAATCATTTTACTTTTAAAATCTTTAATTTTTTCAACATCATCAGAATTCATAATTGTAATTCCAATTATATTTTTGTCACTTGTTTTATTTGAATCAATTTAGGAATGATTCACTATTTTATTCCACCAATAATCTAACATACATTTTTACAAATGTTCATCACATAATTTATGTTAATTTTATTCATAGAATTCATTAAGCATTTGTTCATTTATATCTGCCCAATTATCAACAACTAATATTGGTAATCCATCGTATAATTCACAATCACTTAGACTACTTTTACGAACAATTGGAATAACCCCAAGTAATAAAGATTCATATGTTCTATGACAATCTAAACCATTTCCATGAGGACTAAGAATAAACTTGTGTGTAGAAATCCATTCCCAATATTTTTTCCTAATTAGACGTTGGGGTAATACATCAACAAAAGATTTATCTTTCAATTCTTATTCAGCAATATATCTATCATTTCCATGTCTCTAAAATTTCTAATGATGAAAATCCATACATATAAGTTTTTCATTTTTAGTAAGTGTTTTAGCATTTTCAGCAATAGTTTTCAATTATTGAATTTATTCTTAAGGAGAACCTCCTCTACCCCATTTATGAATTTAGGTTCTTTTTAAATTACCTAATGTGTGAAGGTCAATACCAAGAGGAATAGGATGGATTTTTTAAAACATTTTATTTTCGGTCATCGCCATTTCCTAATCCGTTTATTATTTAATAATATCATAATTGGAACACCAAATACTTTCAATGTTGGATGATAAACAGATATCTTCTACTGCTGTTTTGTTTAATTCATTTTTATTCATTAGTTCATTTGGAAATCCGCAATCACTCGAACCCAATATTAGTTTAATTTTTATTTATTTTGCTCTTACAATTGGTAAAATTCTTCTAACCCAATCAGCAAGAGTAGTTGTTATAACATAAACTACATCTCCATTTTTTATTTTCCTATAGTTCAAATAATTAATTCGTTCTGAATCAGAAATATGATTTAAAGGAGGATGGATATCACACTTCTAAGATAGACCTCTATTGTTCAAATATTCAACAATATAGTTTTAATTTTAAATATTTGAGTTTGACATTGATATAAATAAAAGATTTTTATTTATATAAAAAATGAACGATAATTAATTAATAATGTCAAATAATTAAAAAAATATTAAAAATATTTTATTAGCGTGTGTAGATGATGATGGAGGTATTGGAAAGAATGGTTCAATTCCGTGGCATATACGTGATGATCTAATGTTTTTTAGTAAGATGACCTAAAATTCTTATGTAATAATAGGTAAAAATACTTGGGATAGTTTATCATAGAAAACAAAATAAGTCAAAAATAGAAAATGGTTGATTATTACAAGTAAGAATATATTGTTCAAATAAAATGAGAACGCTTAAGTGTTTCCTTCAATCAAATAGGCTTTAATATTTGCTTAAAATGATACAAATACGAAAACAAATTTTAATAAAATTGTATTTGCAGGAGGATATCGTATTTATTAGGAAGCAATTTAAGAAAAATATGTAGATGAAATATATTTAACACATATAGAGGGTTCATTTGATTGTGATGTATTTTTTCCAATTATATTATTAAAATCTTTAAAAATATCAAATTGTATTGAATTACCTTATGGTTAACTTAAAGTTTATACAAACCTGAAAAATTGATAGGATGTTATTTTATTATTTAAAATACAAATTAAAATCCAAAAAATCCAAATCCAAATCCAAATCCAAAAAAAATAATTTAAATAATTTAATATTTTTATAAATAATTTAAAAATGTCTCCAACAATTATTTCAGTAGAAGGAAACATTGGTTCAGGAAAATCAACATTTATTAAATATTTAAAATGGTTTTTCCGTAATAATAAAAAAGTTGTAATTGTTGATGAACCAGTAAAAGAATGGGAGAAAATTAAAGATAAATCTGGTCATTCATTTTTAGAAAAATTTTATGCAGATACAACGAAATACGCTTTTTCATTTTAAATGATGGCATATATTTCAAGAGTAGTAGCTTTAAAAGAAGCAATTGAATAAGTTCCAAATGATGGTATTATTATTACAGAACGGTGTAATTATACGGATAAATATGTCTTTGCTTAAATGCTTGCTAATAATGGTGATATTGAAGATGTAGAATATTAAATTTATAATAAGTGGTTTGATGCTTTTGTTAAAGATATCTAAATCGATTATTATATTTGGTTAGATGTAGAACCATAAGTTTGTTAGTAACGTATTGAAAAAAGATAGCGAAAAGGTGAAACAATTAAAGTAGAATATTTATAAATGGTAAATGAATATCATATTAATTGGTTGAGTAGTTTAAAAAATGTAATAAAAATCGATTGGAATTCAGAAAGAAGTGATACATATGATTCATATTTGGAAACAATTGAAAATGTATTTGTATAAATTGGAGAAATTGATAAAATCTGATATTCTGATGATAAAATAACAAGATAAATAAATAAATGTTCCCAGAAGTAGATGTTTATATAGATGATGAATATAAAGATATGTATGTAAGTATATTTTATTTTTGTGTATGTTTAATAGTTTCTCTATTATATTTAGTTTTATTTTCATCATTAGGAGACAGATTAATAGAATATTTACCATTTGGAAAAGATATAGAAAATTTTCCGAAATTATTGATATTATTTATAATATTTTCAAGTATAATTATTTACTCATTTATAACATCCTTAGGTTTTATTTATAGAACACGTTTTCCTTACTTAAAAGCATTTTTTATTAATGCTCTATTATAGTTTTCAAGTGTATTAGCAATTTTTAATCTTGAAGGGTTGGATTATTCCATGAAAATAAAAACATTAATAATGTTAATTTTAAATTTAGTATAGAATGGAATGGTATTTTATACTTATAGTATTAGAGATTGAAATAAATTGAAATAAATTGAAATAAATTGAAATAAAGTAAAAATTATAATTTATGTTTGAATGTGAATAATAAAATTCAAATATAAATTAACATAATAGATGGATAATTTACAAAGATATAGAACAAAACGAATGTTATAGCAATTAAAGAATGCCGAAATTCCACAAGGTGCAAGTGTGATATCTTTAATTTTACCCCCAAATACTGATATGAGTTAGATATCATAAATGTTAACAGTTGAATTGGGCACAGCAAGTAATGTAAAATCAAAAACAACAAGACAATCTGTAATGACCGCAATTCAAACAACATAGTAGTTAGTAAAAAAATAT
>CAJXVZ010000001.1 GCA_913062845.1 uncultured Psychroflexus sp. | reverse complement strand
AGAAAAGAGGATAATGATAATTCAGCTTTTATACTTGAGTAAGAAAAAGAAGGACTTTCAGTCCTGTGTAAAAAAAATCCCTGCACTTCAAGTGCAGGGTGGTTTAGTTTATCTTTACCGGACAGTAGTGAATTGTTATGAATATTAAATATCTCCAAAAAGTAATAAATTTAATGAAATATAATGTTATTGCATTGTCGGATGGGAACTAAACCAGAAATAGATCCAAACAAATTTAATTATATCAAATGATCAGATTCATTTAAAAAAATTATAATGCTTGAATAGCTTTACAAACAATCTGAAAGATTATTTTCTTAGTAATAAAGTATAAGTGTTTAAGTGCCCATTCTTGAATGATCAAAAAAGTGGAGTCGGGGAGACTCGAACTCCCGTCCAAACAAGCTATTAAACAGCTTTCTACACGCTTAGTATCAACTTGAATTTCGATATAAAGCTGGCAAGATACAACCTACTTTATATCTAGTCTCTTAAATTTCAAAATGCTATCGAGACCATAACATTTCTAGATTTATTTTACCGGTGCCTCCTGATGGAACGCCATAAATCAAGGCTTTCCGGAGACATCTTAGCTCCCGACCTTGTCGGGATTAAGCGTATCCTACTATAATTCAGATTACGCAGCTAAGGCGTAGTTATTCTCGCCGTTTAAAAAAGGATGAAACATGATATTTACGAGCCACATTCCAATGCTCGACGTGCTTACTCTCCAATAGGTCTTGCTGTCAAAACCAAATCGACCCCAATATTTCAAAGAACATTGCAAAATTAAAAAACTATATGCATTTCTATTTCCTTTTAACGCTTTTTGTGGAAAAGGGTATTTGGGTTATGACAGAATAAGCTAATAAACCTTTAACCTTAAAATCCAAATTAACATTAATATACATTGCCGCGACATTACAAAACAAAACCCTATTTTTGCAAAAGCATTCAAAAATTAGAATTTAAAATTCAAAATTCTCATGACGATAGGTATCATTAAAGAACGCAAAACGCCACCAGACAGACGAGTCGTTTTCACGCCAGGTCAATTAAAAAAACTCGAGGAAGAATATGATAATCTGAAATTTATTGTAGAGCCTTCAGATATCAGAATATTCAGTGATGAAGACTATAAAAATCACGGTATCAAAGTCAGTTCAGATTTGTCAGCATGTGAAGTTTTGCTTGGTGTAAAAGAAGTGCCAATCGATGCTTTAATACCTAACAAGTCCTATTTTTTCTTTTCCCATACCATCAAAAAGCAAGCCTATAATCGTGATTTGTTAAAAGCTATTCTGGATAAGAACATTCAACTTTATGACCATGAAGTGATTACCAGAGAAAATGGCGCCAGGCTTATAGGTTTTGGTCGATACGCCGGTTTAGTTGGGGCTTACAACGGTTTTAGACTTTTAGGTAAACGTCATAGCACTTTTGAATTACCAAAGGTTGAAAATCTGGCTGATTTAAGCAAAGTTAAAAATGAACTCGATAAAATCGCTGTGCCAAATATCAAAATAATTTTAACCGGAAATGGCAAAGTAGCCAAAGGTGCCAGAGAAATTCTGGAACATTTGAACATCAAAGAAGTCAATATTGAAGATTTCCTGAACAAGACTTTTCAAGAACCGGTTTTTTATAATGCTCAGGTTTTGGATTACAACAAGCGCAAGGATGGAAAGCCTTCGGATTTATCTGAGTTTTTTGCAGATCCGAGGCCTTACGAATCAGATTTTATGAAGTTTGCAAAAGTAGCTGATATGTTTATAGCCGGACACTTCTACGGGGATAATGCACCTTATCTATTCACAAGAGAAGATGCAAAACATCCCGAATTCAATATTAAATTAGTAACAGACATTAGTTGTGATATCGATGGTCCTGTGGCTTCAACTATAAGACCTTCAACTATAGCTGAGCCTTTCTATGCTTACGATCCGCAAACAGAATCAGAGGTAGACCCCATGAATACAGATGCTATAGGCGTAATGGCTGTTGATAATTTACCCTGCGAATTGCCTAAGGATGCCAGCGAAGGCTTTGGAGAAATGTTTGCAGAATATGTGATCCCCGCATTTTTTAATAATGATAAGGATGGTGTTCTCAAAAGAGCTAAAATGACAGAAAAAGGAAAACTAACAGAAAAATTCAGTTATTTAAAGGACTTTGTTGACGGTCGCTCGTAAGGTTCTGTCTTCTAAATTTCAAATCTCAAATTCCAAATCATAAATTCATATTATGCTCAACCTAGGAGAATATCATAATTTAATCATTGACCGGGATACACCACCAGGCTTATTTTTAAAAAATGAAGATGGTGACGAAGTTTTACTTCCTAATAAATACAAGCCTGAAACTTTTGAAATTGGAGATGATATAAGAGTTTTTGTTTATTTGGATCATGACGAGCGACCTGTAGCGACAACACTTGAGCCAAAAGTAAAACTCGACGAATTTGCCACGCTGGTTTGCGCAGATGTTAGTGATTACGGTGCATTTTTAGATTGGGGACTGGAAAAACATCTGTTTGTACCTTTTGCTGAACAAGCTTATAAAATGGAAGTTGGCGGTTCTTATCTTATTTTCTGTTATCTGGATGAAGAGTCTCAGCGATTGGTAGCTTCCAGTAAAGTCAATCATTTTGTTGATAACAGTATCCTAACGGTCAAAGAATTTGATGAAGTTGATCTGATAGTAACAAATAAAACAGAATTGGGTTACAATATGATAATCAATGATATCCATTTAGGATTGTTATATCATGATGAAGTGTTTGAAAATTATCAGACCGGTGACCGTTTGAAAGGCTATATCAAGAAAATCAGAAAGGACAATAAGATCGACCTTACGCTATCAAAATTTGGATACAAAAGTATAGAACCTAATGCTCAAAAAGTTTATGATATCCTAAAGAAAAATAGTGGCTTTCTCCCTTATCATGATAAATCCGAACCTAATCAAATTTATAATACTTTTAAAATGAGTAAAAAGGCCTTTAAAAAAGCCATAGGCAGTCTGTATAAAGACAAGCAAATAGAAATCTTAAAGGATAAAGGTATTAAATTAAAAAGTTAGAAGATCTATTCAACTAACTTTTCTTATGAGCTTTATAATTTTATTACCCTGCTGAATATGCATAAACGCACAGTGGCTAAGGTGTACAAACTTGAAAGACTTATTCAATTCCAAAATCGAATGCTTGTTTCTCGCTTCAAAAATTCCTTTACATTCCATAAAACCATCTGGACTAAATCTTTGGATCTCGAATTCATTTTCATTTGAAACATTTTTAATGTAAAACCACGAACCAGCACCTTCACCGGCAAGCCATTGGGCACTTTCGGGTATGTTCTCAGGTCTTTTTGGTTGAGGTAAAGTAGAATTTATAAATTTTGAAATTGAGTTATTCTGCTTTTCTGGATTGCTAATTTCGAGATTAGCCTTTTTCCGAATCTTCAGATTTCGTATAATACCAATTGGCGTTGGGCTGATGGTCCATGGGAATGTCAGTCTTAGTTTTAAGAGTAAAGAAAGTGTGGCGTGAAAAAGTACTTTCCTTACAAATCTTGAACAATTAGTTCCTTTAGGAGTAAATGGTCCGTAGTGGATGATGCCCTGATTTTGAGCATCCTTGGCTATCTTAAAAGCTTTTTTAAAATCAATCCGGGTAAAACCGGCATAGAGCTGTCCTTGACCATGGCATGCTTTATTGGATTGTACTTCATCTATAATTTGCTGAAAATTATTCAACTTTTGGTATTCAGTAATTTCAGCTCTTGTATTTATTACTAATTCATGGTCGGTACTTTCATCTCGTACCCTGCCATATCCTTCAGGTGCATGATAGCGGCCAAAATCAAAATACAGACATTTACAGGTGCCAGGCTGTATAAGAATAACAGCTGAATGTCCAACCTTGTAATAATGGTCTTTAGCTACTCCAAAAAAGTTTGCCGGTTTGTCATACCATGCTCCGGCCTTTTTGCAATAGGTTTCCGGCCATGCCAGTGCTATAGCTAGACTGAATGACATAGATTGTCAAGGTTTAGATTATAGGTCTCGTTTTCCTCAAGATCATGATATAAAAAACATTTTTGGTCTGCAGAAATATGAATCTGAGATACGCTCATTGTTTTAAAATTATTCTTTCGCTGCATGACGATATCTTCACGTTTATTATCGGTGTAGCTTCCGGTGTGAAAATCCATCAATGAAGAACGATTTGGCTTTCTATTGTTTTTTAAAAAGTCATTGAACCATCGTTTTCTTAGCTTTCTTTGTTCTTCATCATATAAAGTTGAGGAGGCCCAAATATGAGGTTTTCGTGGGTCTATATCAAAAATATGCTTTTCATTTTCATCCCAAACAAGAGCTTTAAAATCTATATTTGATATGTTTTTGTGATCTATCATAAGCAGTGTAAATGGCTCTACATTTACTAAGTCCACCTTATTTATAAAGTCAAGGTGTGTTTCAAATTCAAATCTTTCCTTTAGTACAACTCCGCGACTTTTTTTATAAGGCAGTTGTCTTTTGTGTTTTTCAAATGCGCCATTCAACAGGCAAACACTAACGTCTTTTGCAGAAGTAGCAATCCAGGTACCGCCGGCAAGTTCATCTTTTGGATAAACCAATTTTTGATCGTTTTCATGATAAACCCTTGGAGGTGATGTTGGACGTGAAGAGACCTCATCTCGGTTTGATGTTAGACTAAATCCTTCTGAATGTCTTACAAAACTTACTGTGCACATTGTTTTTGATGTCTTAAGGTTGCCGGAGCAATACCGAAATTTTTATCAATCAAGTTTAAACAGTTCAATTCTTTAAGGCCTATTTTTATCATGGCCAAATGATGAATGCTGTGCTCAAGGCAAAAGCCCAGCTCTCTGTAAAATGATGAGGTCATTAAGATATCTGCCTGACTCTTATCTGTGTAATTAGCTATTATTTTCAGCCCTTTATTTGAATTAATCGCCTTAAGTTGACACTCCAGATCTGTTATCAATTCCATAGCTTTTTCAGTATCTGTTTCCAGAACGACATCTCTCTCTCGTCCATCGTAATTTACTGTTCCTGAATCCAAGCCGTCGAAGAGGCATTTATAAAATTCAAGGGTATGTCTGACGTGCTTGCCAATACTTGAATCGAATAGTTTTTCACAAGGTTCAGCGTATTTTTCGTTAGGTAAGCGATCTATCAACTTTTTGATTTGCAAAAGGTTATCTGTACAAAAGGCTTGCATAATTGATATTTGGTCATTCAAAAATAGGATAATTTATGAAAGAATTTCCTGAAAACCGGTTATTCTTTCAACGCTTTAACCTCCTGAAGATTCAAAAAAGATTATATTACAACCTAATAAAAAAACAAGTCGCAACAGTATGAGAAATTTTGTAATATTCTTAATCGGATTGACCCTAACGTCCTGCAGTCAACCGGATTCTGCAGATTTAATATTATATAATGCCAAAATTTATACCGTAGATGATGAGTTTTCCGTCAAAGAAGCCATGGCCATAAATGATGGAAAAATTTTAATGCTCGGTACATCAGAAGATATTCTAGCCAAATTTAAAACAGAAAATAAATTAGACTTAAAAGGGAAATTTGTCTATCCGGGTATCAATGACGCCCACGCACATTTATATGGTCTGGGTGAAAATTTAAGAGGTGTTGAATTAAAAGAAACCAAGAGTTTTAAGGAAATAGTTGAGCGAATAGTAGATTATCAAAAAGAATTCAAATCCAGATTTATACTCGGCAGAGGCTGGGACCAAAACGACTGGGAAATCAAAGATTTCCCGACCAAAGATACACTTGATATTCTTTTTCCCGATACACCAATAGCTCTGACAAGAATAGATGGTCATGCCATGCTGGTCAATCAAAAAGCACTGGACCTATCAGGAATAGACGAAAATACTAAAGTTGAAGGTGGCGAAATTATTTCAAAAAACGGGAAAGTCACGGGTGTTTTGATAGATAACCCTATGTCTATGATAGACGCTGTCATTCCCCCTTTAACAAAAAATGAAATTAAAGAAGCCATGGCTAAGGCGGAGGAAATTGCTCTGAGAAATGGTCTCACCAGTCTGACCGATGCAGGCTTATCCAAAGAGGTGATATTAACCATAAAAGAAATGCAGGAGAATGGAAATTTAAAAATACGTATCAATGCCATGGTGAGTAATACTCAGGAGGATATTGATTATTTTTTAGATCAGGGTGTTTTGAAAACGCCCAGACTGCGTGTTGGTTCAGTGAAAGTTTACGCAGATGGTGCTTTGGGTTCGCGTGGTGCAGCATTAAAAGAACCATACAGCGACCAGCATAATCATTTTGGGGCTATGGTCATTGGCTTAGAGGATTTTGATGGATTAGCCAAAAAACTGGTTCAGTCTGATTACCAGATGAACACCCATGCCATTGGTGATTCTGCCAATGCCGTTGTCCTGAGAACCTATCAAAAATATTTAAATGATAAGCCTGACAGAAGATGGCGGGTTGAACATGCTCAGGTATTGGACCCTTCTGAGTATGAATATTTTTCTAAAAATATTCTGCCATCTGTGCAGCCTACACATGCCACCAGCGATATGTACTGGGCCGAAGACAGGCTGGGCGAGGAGCGCATAAAACACGCATATGCCTATAAACGCCTTTTGGATGAAGCTGAAATTCTGCCTTTGGGTACAGATTTTCCTGTTGAAAAAGTCAATCCCATGTTAACGTTTTATGCTGCGGTAAGTCGAAAGGACACAGAGGGTTATCCTGAAAACGGTTTCCAGCCCCAAAATGCCTTAACCCGTGAAGAAACACTCAGGGGTATGACAATCTGGGCAGCTTATGCAGCTTTTGAAGAAGATGAAAAAGGCAGTCTCGAAATCGGTAAATACGCAGATTTCGTAATTTTGAACGAAGATCTAATGACAATTGATATTGAAAAAGTTCCGGAACTAAAAGTTCAAAGTACTTATATAAATGGGGAATTGGTCTACCAAAAGTAATAGAATGGTTTTATTTTTACCAAAATGTCCCAAAGGACAAATAGTTGAGTGAGGTGAACTTTAATCAGTATTATTTTGAAAAACTGGTAGTATTAGATTTTGAGGTTTGTACGACATACATAAGAATAAATTACTAAACATATTATCAATTGATTTTCATCAGTTCGACATCTCGATAGTTCTGCTGAGTATGTCGAAGTACAATTTTCAAACTCCTACCGTCGTTTAAAAATCACTCGATGAGACATAATACAAATCGTCAGCTCGAGTGTCCCGACATTTTCGTCGGGATGTATCGAGACCAGTTCATAATCGTTATCGCTACATTTTTGTATATTTCAAAATATACTCAAATACATTAGTAATTAAGTAAGTTTAATAAAAATAAATAGTTATCATCGACACTATCATTAAATATTAATTATTTAAAACTGAGGGTCGATAAATTTTAATCAAATCATGAAGATTCTAACGCCATCACAACTTCAAAAAGCTGATGCTTATACTATCGATAAGGAGAAAATAACCTCCTGGCAATTGATGGAGCGTGCCTCTCTGGCAGCTTTTGAGGAAATAAAACAAATTTTAAAGCAATCACAACCGTTGACTGTTTTGGCAGGCAGCGGAAATAATGGCGGCGATGGGTTAGCCTTGGCATTTCATCTTCATAAATCAGGTTATGAAGTGAATGTTCTGATATTAAAATACACAACTGAGTTTTCGAAAGACTTCAGGATTAATTTTGAACGTTTAAAGGAAAAAACAGATCTTGACATACAAAGTTATTCAACAGATTCTAAGATAGAAGACTTAAATCTCAAAACTGTTATAATTGATGCTGTGTTTGGTATAGGATTGAACCGTGCTTTACCGGAATTTGTTAAGAACATATTGATCGAAGCCAACCGAAAGAAGGCTTTACGTATCTCGGTAGATGTACCAAGCGGTTTGTTTTTAAGTGATTTGACACCTGCAAACTCGGTTGTATTTAATGCAGATTATACTTTGACCTTTCAGCACCCAAAGCTGAATTTATTTCTGCCGGATTATGGGAATCAGGTTGGAAAAATCAAAATTATTGATATAGGACTGGATAAAGATTTTATACAGAACCTAAGTTCAGATTACCATTATGTAACTCAAGATTTAATATCAAAATTATTTAGACCAAGGCAACGATTTTCCCACAAAGGAGACTACGGACATCTGCTCGTCATAGGTGGTCAAAAAGGAATGATGGGCAGTGTTTCATTTACTGCGAAAGCGGCTATAAAATCCGGAGCAGGTAAGGTGAGTGTTTTAGCGCCTAAATGTGGTTTAGAAGTACTTCAGATGTCAGTTCCGGAAGCCATGGTCATCACCTCTAATCTGGATTTTGTTGTATCACCATTACAACTTGATTTTCAACCAACGCATATTTGCGTGGGCATGGGTATAGGAACTTCAGGAGATGCAGTTGAGACACTGAGCCATTTTGTAGATATTTCAACTACACCGATGTTAATTGATGCAGACGGAATTAATATTTCAGAGAAAGAGCCGTGTCTATTGGATAAATTACCAGCCAATACAATCCTGACGCCACATCAGGGCGAGTTAAAAAGACTGATAGGACAATGGAGTGATCAATATGACAAGCTTGGCAAAATGAAGGCATTTGTTGAAAAGTATGATGTCATTTTAGTCAGTAAAGATGCGTTCACATTCATTATTTCCCGTGATCAAAGTTATATTAACTCTACAGGTAATGCCGGTATGGCTACAGCAGGAAGTGGTGATACACTCTCAGGTATCATATCCGGACTTTTGACACAGGGATATGCTCCACTTGAGGCTTCAGTTTTGGGCGTGTATTTTCATGGACTGGCAGCTGACATATATGCTGAAAAATTTGAAGAATACAGTTTGACAGCTTCAGATATAATTGATCATTTAGGATTAGCGTTTTCTTCGGTAAAACAAAGTCAACATTAGTATATAAAATGTTAATTTTGCAATCTAAAAGAGAAACATTAGATGCCAAAAATACATTACATTAATCCGGAAACGCTTTCCATAAATCAAATAGAGACTATTCTAAGCCAGGGCTATCAGCTGGCATTGGGTGAAAATGCCATTGAGAATATAAAAAAGTGTAGAGCTTACCTGGATCAAAAACAGACCAAAGCAGATCACCCCATGTATGGGATTAATACAGGTTTTGGCTCTTTATGTAACGTGAAAATATCTAATGAAAACCTGGCTCAGTTACAGGAGAATCTGGTACTTTCTCATGCTTGCGGAACTGGCGACAGGGTTAAAGACGAAATTGTTAAACTGATGCTTTTTTTGAAAATTCAGTCCTTGAGTTTTGGTTACTCAGGTGTCAGTTTAGAGTTGGTAGAACGATTAATCTTTCTCTATAACAAAGATATTATTCCGCTCGTCTATGAACAGGGCTCACTTGGTGCATCCGGTGATTTGGCACCTCTTGCACATTTGTCCTTAGCATTATTAGGATTAGGTCATGTGAAATATAATAATGAATTTAGAGACACAAAGGAGGTTTATGAGGAGTTAAAGTTGGAGCCTTTGCTATTAAAGTCTAAAGAAGGTTTGGCTCTGCTCAATGGAACGCAGTTTATGAGTGCACACGCGGTATGGGCATTGATTCAGGCTAAATACACCGTGCGATATGCCGATTTGATTGGAGCGATATCAACCGACGCATTTGATTGTAATTTATCTCCATTCGATGCTTTGGTACATCAGGTGAGGCCACACGAAGGTCAGGTCAAAACAGCAGAAATGATCAGAGCCTATCTTGACGGTAGTGAGATTGCAAAGCGTGAAAAAGAAAATGTTCAGGATCCTTATTCTTTCAGGTGTATTCCGCAGGTTCACGGTGCGAGCAAAGATGCCTTAAATTATGTTCATAAGACGATAAGTACTGAAATCAATGGTGTAACCGATAACCCAAATATTTTCGTTGAGGATGATAAGGTGATTTCAGGCGGTAATTTTCACGGTCAACCGCTCGCTATTGCTTTGGATGTTTTTGCTATTGCCATGGCAGAATTGGGCAATATTTCAGAACGTCGAATCTATCAGTTGGTTTCAGGTTTAAGGGGTCTGCCTGCTTTTTTAGTAGATAATCCGGGTCTCAATAGTGGTTTTATGATACCGCAATATACTGCTGCCAGTATTGTGAGTCAGAATAAACAACTTTGTACGCCCGCCAGTGTAGATTCTATTGTATCTTCAAATGGCCAGGAAGACCATGTTAGCATGGGCGCTAATGCGGCCACCAAATTGATGAAGGTTGTAGATAATATAAACACCATCTTATCTATTGAATTATTTAATAGCAGTCAGGCGATTTATTTTAGAAGGCCTTTAAAGTCATCTCCACTAATCGAAAATTTTCTCGAAATTTACCAAAAGTACGTTCCTGTGGTCAAGAATGATAAACTCATGTCAGATGAAATTTTTAAAACAAAAAACTTTCTGCAGTCTCCAGAGGCCAGAAATATTTTAATAATGGAATAACAGGTTTAAATCATTTTTCTAAAAGGATAATAAAACTTAAATTTGCCGTTCAAATTTCGGGATGTAGCTTATCCCGATAGCTATCGGGACGGTTAAAGTGCGCGTCTGGAGATGTCCCAAAGTTTCGGGAGAAGTTCTCCAGAAGCATATGGTTTCTCATACAGATAAAAGTTTTTTGAAAAGTTGAATTTTTAAGATATTTGACGTGAACTTATTGCTATAAATATTTCGGGATGTAGCTTAGTCCGGTTAAAGTGCGCGTCTGGGGGGCGCGAGATCGGAGGTTCGAATCCTCTCATCCCGACAAAGAAAAGCCAATAATCTTTTGATTATTGGCTTTTTTATTTTGTGAATGTCAAAAGTGAAACTATTGTAAATGACACAAAATAAAAAAGGCATAAGCACCGATAGGTGCTGGCTTTTCTTTAGCATCGTTCCCTTTTTGAGGATCACGTTAGTAATCCTCTCATCCCGACAAAGAAAAGCCAATAAACTTTTGATTATTGGCTTTTTTATTTTGTGAGCGTTGAAAGTGAAACTTTCATAAGCGACTCAAAATAGAAAAGACATAAGCACTAAAAGGTGCTGGCTTTTCCTTAGCATCACTACAGAATTAAGGAACACTTTAGTAATCCTATCTTTACGACTTTTTTATTTGTCAAAAATCGGCAATTTAATAAATACCGAATGCTCCGGTGAATAACAAATATTACTATGAGCTACAAAACCTAGGTCTTCATTGTAATTATAACCACGAGCATTTTTATTGCGTCTCCGGGAAAATACTGCTGGCGGATTCAACAAATGTTGTTTCCTTTTTCTATCGTAAGTCCAAGTCAATTCAATTTTTACTGGCACACATTTTAATCTGTATATTATCAATTTCACCATCTGTATTGCATCTAAATACTTAAATTTGTTTCAGGCTTGATTGAATCAGGCCTTAATCATTCAAACCTTAATAATTTATTTTTACAAGACCTTAAAAATGAAAATCATCCTACTATTACTATTGTTGCCAATTTATTCAATAAATGGTCAAAATGCTTGTTACGAAAACCGCCAAGGTGAATATTGGCCATTTCACACAGATACCATAAATTATAATGCGCCTAAAGATGGATTCAGTTACGTTTATAGTGCCGATAGCTTGAAAATTAATGGTAAATTTTACAGAACACGAACTAAAATTTATAAGAGTGGAAAGACAAATGAAGCTTACTTCAGAAAAGAAAATAAGGCTGTTTATTACTATAACGAACAAACAGAAACGCCGTCACTATTATTACCGTCAGAAATAAAAAAAGGTATGAAGTGGAATAGCACCTGTGGTACATATAGATATAAAATAAAAAGCATAGATGCCACATTGAGCACGCCTTATTGTGATTTTGAAAAGCTCTTGGAAATTGAAATTCTTAACAAAAATAACAATACGAAATATCAATTCTATTATAAAAAAGGAGTAGGTGTAGTTGGAAATAATATAAATGATAATCCTTTTTCTTTTATTGAACCAGAGGTTGAGATCGAAAATAAAAATTTTATCGCCTATGGTTGTGAAACCATAGAAAACTCTGATGCTCAAAAAAAATGTACAACAAATAAAATTATTCAGTATTTACAAGAAAATCTCAACAACCCAACTCCGGAAGTGCACGGTAAGGTTGTATATACCATCATTATAGATGAAAAAGGTATGATAGATGATGTTAAGGTGAAATCGGTTGAAGGTGCCTCCAGAAAGCAAGAAAAAATTGGGCTAAAAGTTTTAAAATCCTTGCCTGAGTTTATTCCGGCCTATGCAGGCAGTAAGCCTGTAAGCGTTTTATATACCATCCCAATCGCATTTTAAATTTCTGTTGTGTACCCCAAAAAAGTCTATAGTTTATACGATTTGTCCAGGTCCATTCGGAATTTATTTCGGGGACATGCCGGTCAGACCTATTGGGTCAAGGCTGAAATTCTAAAACTGAATTACTACGAACAAAGTGGTCATGCTTACCCTGACCTGGTTGATAAAAAAAAGGATACGCTCAGGGCCCAATTTAAATCGACGATCTGGAAGGCTAATTTCAATGCCATTACGGCAAAATTCAAGGATATAGGAGAGGAATTAAAGGATGATATGACCATTGTGGCTAAAGTCTCCGTTAACTATCGCAGTGTTCACGGTTTGTCGTTGAATATCCATGATATTGATTCTGATTACACGCTGGGTGAGTTGGCCAGAAAAAAACAAGAGGCCCTTAAAGCTTTAAAACAGGAAAAGCTTTTTGATTTAAATAAAAGTCTTAAACTTCCTTTGCTACCCAAAACAATTGCGGTAATCTCAGTTCAGTCCAGTAAAGGATTTGGTGATTTTGAAGATGTCATTGCCAGAAATCCAAAACAGTTCCGGTTTCATTATAAACTATTCCCGGCGGTGCTTCAGGGCGAAAAAGCCATTACCACCATAAGCCAACAGATCCAGGTCATAAGTCAATTTCCAAGGCTATTTGATGCCGTAGCCATCATTAGAGGTGGTGGCGATGAGGTGGGCTTTTCGGCCTATGATGATTATAGTTTAGCGAAAAATATAGCGACTTGTCCCATACCGGTTTTGACCGGAATCGGTCATTCTTCAAATCGAACCGTTACCGAACTGGTCAGTTACAAAAACTTTATAACACCCACAAAACTGGCAGAATTTCTTGTTGAACAATTCGATGTTGTCCAACATAATCTGAGTATGTACATCAGAAATTTAGAGAAGCATGTCAGAAGTGATCTGAATGCTAAGACTGTTGAATTACAAAACCTCAATAAATTATTTAAAATCTATATATTGAACCGACTTCGACAACAAAATACAGCTCTGTCTCAACTTGAATTGCAACTGATTCGCTCGACAAATTTATACCTCGAGCGTCACTCCGGATACATGGATGTTTTACAACAAAAACTGAAGCTTCTGCATCCCAGACAAACCCTTAAGCGTGGTTTTAGTATTACGACACTAAATGGTAAAACCGTATTTGATGCAGAAGATTTGAAATCGGGCGATACTTTAAGCACCTCATTCTATAAAGGCAGTATTGAAAGTGAAGTCAAAACAAAAACAAAATCTTAATTATGAAAATGCAAACCTACACTGAAGCATATCAAGAACTTCAAAGCATTGTTGAAGACATTGAAAATGCTGAAATTAATATTGATGATTTAGAGGCTCAGATCAAAAGGGCTTCAGAATTATTGAAGATTTGTAAAGACAAACTATACAAAACAGAAAAAAGTGTGTTGAAAGATCTGGAGGAGATCAAATCATATGAAATAGATGAGATCAAATGAGAGTTAGTTTTAAATAAACCTTAAATTTTCAAATTAAATTGATTTTCACCTACTTAGTGTTTTTAGAGCTGTATCTTTGCAAAAATTTTTAATTTATGAGTCAAGTAAAAGACAAAGACACCGTAAAAGTACATTACACAGGAAAATTAACAGAATCAGGTCAGGTTTTTGACAGTTCATTAGAACGTGAACCTCTAGAATTTACGCTTGGACAAGGTATGCTTATACCGGGTTTTGAAGAAGGTATTATTGATATGAAGGTTAACGAAAAGAAGACAATTGACATACCTAAAGACAAAGCTTATGGCGACAAGAGAGATGATTTGTTCCAAAAAGTAAGTAAAGAACAATTACCTGAAGAGATTAAACCGGAAGTTGGAATGGGCTTGGTCTCTAAAACGCCAGACGGCAGAGAACAGCAGTTAAGAGTTGCAGCAGTAAATGATGATCACATCGTTGTTGATGCAAATCACCCGCTGGCAGGACAGGATTTGACCTTCGAAGTTGAAATAGTTGAAATTAAAGAATAGTAAATATTCAAAATATAATTCAGAACCGTCTCATTTGGGACGGTTTTTTATTTTATGAGTTCAAGTATTTTCTTGATAAGCTCTAATTTTTACAAATAAGAATAATCATATTGATACAACTGCATCACTTATTAAAAACAATTTCTTTATTTTTGTGTCTGTTATAACAAAAACAATCAATGGGTAAAAGGATACTTCTCAATGCTGAAGAAATCAACATCATCTTAAACAGGCTGGCATGTCAACTCATTGAAAAACACGACGATTTTAAGGATACAGCTATTATTGGAATACAACCGAGAGGTGTTTATCTAAGCGACAGATTAGAAAAATTGATTACAGCAGATTACGGGCTCAAAAAAGCGGATTTCGGTAAGCTGGATATTACTTTTTTCAGGGATGATTTTATGCGTGGTAATAAAGTATTGAAAGCTAACAAGACTGACATTAATTTTATTGTGGAAGATAAAAATGTTGTACTTGTGGATGATGTTCTGTATACAGGCCGCAGCATAAGGTCTGCTCTCACCGCCATTCAATCTTTTGGTCGTCCGCGGTCGATAGAGCTATTGACATTGATAGACCGTAGATTCAGCAGACATCTTCCTATTCAACCCGACTACAAAGGACGACAGGTTGACGCTATAAATGACGAACGTGTAATTGTTTCATGGAAGGAAAATGATGGAGAAGACGCAGTATATATAATTCAGGATAATAATGGGTGAACTAGGTACAAATCATTTACTAGGTATAAAAAACATTTCCAAAGATGATATTCAGCTTATTTTCGAAACAGCCGACCATTTCAAAGAGGTCATTAACCGCCCTATAAAAAAAGTACCTTCGCTGAGAGATGTGACAATAGCAAATCTTTTTTTTGAAAACAGCACAAGAACCAGATTATCTTTCGAACTGGCTGAGAAACGCCTTAGTGCTGATGTTGTCAATTTTTCTGCTGCATCTTCATCGGTTAAAAAAGGAGAAACACTGATTGATACTGTCAACAATATTCTGGCCATGAAGGTCGACATGGTAGTGATGAGACACCCGAATCCCGGGGCAGGCGTTTTTCTTTCAAAACATGTGAATGCTTCAATCGTTAATGCCGGAGATGGTGCTCATGAACATCCGACTCAGGCTTTGCTTGATGCCTATTCTATTCGCGAGAAATTAGGCGATGTTAAAGGCAAAAACATTGTAATTGTCGGTGATATTCTCCATTCCCGAGTGGCTTTGAGTAATATTTTTTGTTTGCAGAAGTTGGGCGCAAAGGTTAAAGTTTGCGGACCAAACACCCTGATGCCAAAGCATATCAGAAGTCTGGGCGTTGAAGTTGAATTTGATCTGAAAAAGGCGCTGGAGTGGTGTGATGTTGCTAATATGCTAAGGGTGCAAAATGAAAGAATGTCTACGAGATATTTTCCTTCAACACGTGAGTATGTTGCGCAATATGGATTGGATAAAGAGAAGTTGAATCAATTGAGTAAGGAAATTGTCATTATGCATCCGGGACCAATCAACAGAGGGGTTGAAATTTCAAGTGATGTAGCAGATTCAAATCATTCAATCATACTTCACCAGGTAGAAAATGGTGTGGCGATAAGGATGGCTGTTTTATACCTTCTGGCTTCTAAAATGAAACATTACAAGAATTAAAAATTGCCTTAACATGGAAAGTATTAAAAAAGATAACTGTCTGATCTTAAAAGATGAAAAAGACAGTCCAAAAGATTTTGCAGCATTTATACAGAGTTTGCTTAAGAAGTTTGAAAATGAAAATTTGATAATTGATCTGCAAAAATACGGTGAGTTAAAACTGGATGAACTTCTTAGCTTTCTTAAGCCGTCTTTAGAACACTATATGAACAATAAATCCTTTATCATTATAAACGACACTATAGCGATAGATGACGTCCCCGAAGAGCTAAGAGTTGTCCCAACTCTACAGGAAGCAGAGGATATGATACAGATGGAAGAAATAGAGCGAGATTTAGGATTTTAGATGAGTTCACCCTTGAAAATAACCATTTTAGGTTGTCATTCTGCAACGCCCAAAAACAACGCCTTTCCCACTGCTCAGGTTGTTGAAGTCAGAGGACAGCTTATTTTGGTAGATTGTGGTGAAGGTACACAAATCAGATTAAGACAAAACAGCATTAAATTTAATCAGATAAAGCATATCCTGATCTCTCATCTGCACGGTGATCATTTTTATGGGTTAATAGGCTTTTTATCAACACTAAGTCTTTTAAATCGTAAAAATACACTGAAGATTTATGCTCCTGTAGGCGCAAAAGAGATTATTGACATTCAATTAAAATATTCTAAGTCATTTTTGACTTATCCGCTTGAAGTGAATGAACTCAATAGTACAGAACCTATTCAGATCATTGACCACGACAAGTTTAGTGTGAAAACAATACCTCTGGATCACCGTGTTTATACTAATGGATTTTTAATCACAGAAAAGCCTGGAGACAGAAAGCTAAATATTGAAGAAGTTGAAAAATATCCAATAGATAAGGTGTATTATAAAAAAATTGTCAAAGGAGAAGATATTGTTCTCGAAAATGGTGAGATCATACCAAACAGCAAACTGACTTTTCCTCCGGAGCCAACAAAATCCTATGCCTTTTGCAGTGATACAGCCTTTAAACCTGATATCGTTCCGATTATAAAAGGTGCAACAGCTTTATATCATGAATCTACCTTTTTGGAGATCAATGAAGATTTATGTGCAAAAACAAAACATTCAACCGCAAAGCAGGCGGGAATCATTGCTGCAAAAGCAGAAGTAGGGCATTTGATATTAGGCCATTATTCGGCCAGATATAAGAATTTGGAAATGTTTAGAGAAGAAGCTAAAAATGTTTTTGATAACGTCCTGCTGGCGAAAACCGGAGAGGTATTTTCATTCTGAAATATGCTTGATAACCCTTAACTGGTGACTGTAGTTTTTTATTTCATTATTAAAAATTCCCGTGTGGTCTAAGCGGTCTATTCTTACTTTTCCATGTGCATGTATGATGTAATTGTTTTTCATGATAATTCCTACGTGAATGATCTCTCCATCTGAATTATCAAAGAATGCTAAATCGCCCGGCTGTGCTTCTTCTATGAAACTTAGATTTTCGCCCTGTTGAGCCTGTTGAGAGGCATCTCTCATTAATTTTATGCCACAGATTTTGTAGACCATTTGAGTAAGTCCACTGCAATCTATGCCAAATGGACTTCTGCCACCCCATAAGTATGGCGCATTTAAGTAGAGTAGGGCGGTAGAAACAATCTTTTCCCTTTTCACTTCGCCGTTATTGTGAACAGCGTCCGTGTTAAAGTTCATAAGTTTCATGCCTTCAGCGGAAGACCCAATTACAATAGGTAAAAGATGTCCAGCTGTATCCTGAACATATTCAACTAAATCCGTAGTACAATGAAGTAATTGTTCATTAAATCTATTGAATATTTCTTCATCAATAGCCAAATACTGTTTGGCGTCAATCCATCCGGTATAACCATCAAAGGCCATTTTTATTTTCACCCACTTTGGTTTGGTTTCTAGTATTTCAAAGATTTCACCAAACAATAGCTGACTGACCATCTCAGACTTATCACTGGCATTTTCTCTTACTGGCACAAGACTGAGATGGCAACAACCGTATGTCATTTATTATATTGAATTTATTAGCGTTCAAATACCATAGCTGATGCTCCGCCGCCACCATTGCAGATAGCCGCTGCACCATACTTGGCATTGTTTTGTTTTAAAACATGCAGTAAAGTTATAATAATTCTAACGCCTGAGCAACCCAGAGGATGACCAATTGAAACGGCTCCGCCATTCACATTAACATTCTGATCTGAAAGACCCAGTATTTTCATATTAGCCAGGCCAACGACTGAAAAGGCCTCATTAAATTCAAAGTAATTGATGTCTTTAATGTCAAGTTTTGCTTTTTTAAGCGCTAAAGGAAGCGCTTTGGCCGGAGCAGTTGTAAAGTTTTCGGGTTTTTGCGCAGCATCTGCATAGCTTCTTATGGTTGCCAAGGGTTCTAAACCTAATTGACTGGCTTTTTCTTTGCTCATTAAAATCACAGCGCCTGCACCATCATTGATGGTTGAAGAATTTGCTGCCGTTGCAGTACCTTCTTTTGAAAAAGCAGGTCTCAAACTACCTACTTTTTCGAATTTTATATTTTTAAACTCTTCGTCTTCACTAAATATTAAAGGTTCTCCTCGTCTTTGTGGTACCTCAACCGGGACAACTTCGTCTTTGAACCTTCCGGATTTCCATGCTTCTGCAGATCGTTTGTAGGATTGTACGGCAAAATTATCTTGCTCTTCTCTGGAAATATTGTGGTCAGTAGCGCATTTGTCTGCACAAACACCCATGGCCTGTTGGTTGTAGGCATCGACCAGTCCATCTCTTTGTATGCCATCAACTAGTTGAGTCGGGCCAAATTTCTGACCATTTCTCATATGTACATAATGTGGTATTTGACTCATATTCTCCATGCCACCGGCAACTACAATGTCATGATCGCCAAGGGCAATGGCCTGCGTCGCCTGCATAACCGCTTTCATTCCGCTTGAGCAAACTTTATTGACTGTAGTGCAAGGCACTGTATCCGGAATGCCAGCACCAAGTGCAGCCTGACGAGCAGGAGCCTGGCCCAGATTCGCTTGAACGACATTACCCATTAAAACTTCTTGTACCATGGAAGGATCAAGATTGATCTTTTCTAAAGCACCTTTTATGGCTATTGAACCTAATTTAGTAGCTGGTATATTTGATAAAGTGCCTAAAAAACTGCCTATCGGTGTTCTTGCAGCACTTACGATGACAACATCTCTCATTAATTTATATTTTAAAATTTCAGCGTAAAATTACGAAAAATATAAATTGTTTAATCTTATTTAATGTTTTGTTATGGATTAAATAATTTTAAGTTTAGCTTGAGCTTTTAGTCTGTAGCTTGTAGCGGGTAGCTAGTAATGAGAAGTGGATAGTATTAGAGGGTAGCTTTTTAGCTCTTGAAAATCTATCATCTGCTCAGGAAATCTAATTTTCTTTACTTGTTATTACTTAGTAATAAATGCGCCGAAGGTTATAGCTTGCAACTAATACTTACTAAAAACTACTTACTAAGTACTATATACTATACACTTCGAACCTCATAGTCCTTTTAAGAACTGAAGTAATTTTTGAGTTGCCAGTCCGCGATGGCTAATTTTGTTTTTTTTAGTTGATGACATTTCTGCAAAACTATGCTCGTAATTCAATGGTCTGAATACAGGATCATAGCCAAAGCCCTTGCTTCCACTTGGCGCTTTCAGAATTTCACCTTTGCAAATTCCGGTGAAGTACTTCTCAGTAGTCTTAGACTTGTACACAATAACTGTTTTAAAAAAAGCACTTCTCGAAGATTTGTCTTTCAATTTGTTCAGCAATTTCTGAGTATTGTCATTTGCATTTTTTTGAGGACCTGCATAGCGGGCCGAAAGCACACCAGGTTCACCATTGAGAGCATCAACACAAAGTCCGGTATCATCGGCAAAGCAAACCAGGCCGTATTTTTCGTAAACATATCTGGCCTTTATGGCTGCATTTTCTTCAATGGTTTTTCCATCTTCAACAATTTCTTCATCACAGCCAATATCAGTTAGTGACACCAGTTCTATGTGCTCAGGTATAATTTGCTGAAGTTCCTTAAGTTTATTTTGGTTATGTGTTGCAAATACAATTTTCATTAAAATGGCTTTAAAAAATCATCACCAATATGTTTTACGGCCAATTCAATATATTTGATCTTGCTTTGTCTTTCATTAAGATGTCTCACCTGAAATAGGGCATTCATTTTGAAGGCATTCACCAATTGTTCTCCATTATTTGCAGTCTGGTTAATGTCTATATTGAATTCTTTAGAGGTGTTTTTGTAATAAGCATAAAAGTATAAAAGTGTATCCTGCTTAAATTTGTATTCGGTTTTACTCACGGCATCATAAGCTTTTTTAAAAGCCAGATCTAATTGTTCTTCTGATAGCGAGTTGAGGTCCATTTTATTCCATTGAAGCAATTGCACTCAAACCACCTTTGACAACTTCGTTTACTTCAACCTCGATTTTTGCCTCAAGTGGTAAGAAAATATCTACTCGTGAACCAAATTTTATAAACCCGGAATCAGCGCATTGTATGGCTTTATCATTTTCCTGGGCGTAATTTACAATTCTCCTGGCTACGGCTCCGGCTATCTGTCGATAGGCGATATTTCCAAACTTTTCTGTTTTTAGAGCTACTGTGGTTCTTTCATTTTCTTCACTTGATTTCGGATGCCAGGCGACGAGGTATTTTCCTTTGTGGTACTTGCTATAATAAATTTCACCACTGAGAGGATATCTGGTCACATGGACATTGATTGGAGACATGAAAACCGAAATTTGGTAACATTCTTTTTTCAGAATTTCATTCTCTAATACTTTTTCAATCACTACTACTTTTCCGTCTACTGGAGAAAATGCAATATTTGGGTCTCTTTTAAAATTTCGTTTTGGATTCCTGAAAAATTGTGCGACAAGCAGAAACATGACTAAAGTCACACCGAAGATGATGTATTGTACTACCTGATCTTGTATAAAATTTACACTGAAAAGGTTGATTCCTATCAGTAAAATGATTGCAATGAGTAAAATTTGTTGGCCTTCTCTATGAAACATGGTTGATTAAAAATAAAAATCCAAATACAAATGTACTTGAAAATATGATACTATCCATACGATCGAAAACGCCACCATGCCCGGGAAGAATATTCCCACTGTCTTTTACAAGTGCTTTTCTTTTGAATTTTGATTGAACCAAATCACCTAAAGTACCGAAGACAGACGATATTACGCCAATGATAATCCAATTATATATACTTAAATTATCATGAAAAAAACTTATTATGACGCCAGCAATGATAGTGCATATAAATCCTGCCAAGAAGCCTTCTACAGTCTTCTTGGGAGATATTTTTTCAAATAGTTTTTGTTTGCCAAAATTTTTTCCGTACAAAAAAGCAAAAGAGTCGTTTACCCACATCAGAATAAATACATAGAGCAAAATGTGTGTATCATAATCCGGATACAATTTCGGTATGAGGGTCAGGAAAATCATTGAAGGTACGATAAACAATAATGTTATGATATGCTTCTTCTGTTTAAATGCATTTCTGCCTTTTAAAGAAAACAAATCTCTTAATAGTAAAAGTTTCACAAAAAGACAGATCATTATAAAGCCAAAGACAATCATGTCATGACCATTAAAATAGTTAAAGTATACTAATGCTATGGGATAAATAAAATAAGAAAGATAATTCTTAAAGTCCAGTAATTTCTGTAATTCGTACAAACAAACAAGACCTAATAGGGCAAATAATATAACTGTTGGTAATTGTCCGTACCATAATGCTAAAAATATAGCTAAGGCATATACAATTCCTGAAATAATTCTTGTTAAGAGCTCATTCATGAAGTTATAAATCTTCTAAGAGCAACAAATATAAGTTTTTTTGTGTGCTACCATAACTCAGAAAGTCAGAATCGGACTTTTCTTCAAAAGTTTTTAGTGTGGTTATGCTTGCAGGTATTTTGGTATTATATTTCTTTTTTATGAGCTGTAGCCCTTCACCAAGGCTTTCCAAAAGCTGACTTGTGGTTGCATAAATGATAAAATTGTGTGGTAAATCAGCTAACTTACCTTCACCAATTTGGTTAGAGCAAACCAGGAGAGCGCCATTATTGGCAATAAGATATTCACAGTTCCCAATTAAAACATTTGCAGACTTGTCTGTGGTAAAAGTAACGCCCGAATCTTTTAAGAATGTTTTATCTCTGTTGATATCATGGCTGTAAAACTCCTGACCTGTCCATTCATTCTCTTCAAGTATATTTTGGAAATTACTGAGCAATTCTTCCTTGTCTTCACAGTAAATAAACTTGCCTCCGTTTTTTTTAAAATTCATCATAAACAACTCATCTACCGGAGGCTTTTTTACTGGCATAAATTTACTTGTTTCAGAACTTTTCTGTTCTGATTTATTATCCTTTATCCCAAGTAGACGTTTTAATAAGCTCATAAACTTATGTCATAAATAATATCAGTGTTTAAGTTTATTTTTTATCATTTGTATTGCTTACAGCTTCATCTTCTTTATCTTCATTTGGCATCTCTTCAGCCTTTTCATCAGATTTTTTGGATTTAGAAGAATCATTGCCATTTAAATTCATGTCAGCTTTTTTCTCTTCTCCATTTTTGCTGTGTCGGGGCTTTATCATCTCCGGCTTTTTAAATGGCCTCTTACCGAAAATTTTCTCCATATCATCCTTAAAGATAACCTCTTTTTCAAATAGCAATTCGGCAAGTTCATCCAGTTTGTCAGAATTTTCTTCCAAAATCTTTAAAGCTCTTTCGTATTGGGTTTCAATGATATTTTTGATTTCTTTATCGATGACTTCCGAGGTTTTTTCACTGTAAGGTTTTTGGAAGCTATATTCAGATTGTCCTGAAGAATCGTAATAGGTCAGATTTCCAACCTTTTCATTTAATCCATAAATGGTGACCATAGCTTTAGCCTGCTTTGTAACTTTTTCCAGATCGCTAAGTGCACCTGTTGAAATCTTATCAAATTTTATCTTTTCAGCAGCACGACCACCCATCGCAGCACACATTTCATCAAGCATCTGCTCAGTTCTTACAATGAGCCTTTCTTCAGGTAAGTACCAGGCTGCACCCAAAGATTGTCCTCTCGGCACAATGGTTACTTTAACCAATGGAGCTGCATGCTCTAATAGCCAGCTCACGGTAGCATGACCTGCTTCATGATAAGCGATAGCCCTTTTCTCATCCAGGGTCATTATTTTGTTCTTCTTTTCAAGACCACCGATGATTCTGTCTACCGCATCAAGAAAGTCTTGTTTCATAACCATTTTGTTGCCCTTTCTTGCGGCAATCAATGCTGCTTCATTACAGACATTTGCAATATCTGCACCTGAGAAGCCGGGTGTTTGCTTTGCCAGGAAGTCTGTATCAAGTGCGCTGTCTATCTTTTTAAGAGGTCTTAGGTGTACTTCAAAAATTTCTTTTCTCTCCCTGATGTCTGGCAGGTCTACGTAAATTTGTCTGTCAAAACGTCCAGCTCTCATCAGCGCCTTGTCAAGGACATCCGCACGGTTTGTTGCAGCCAGTACAATCACATTCGCGTTGCCGCCAAAACCATCCATCTCTGTTAAAAGTTGATTCAGTGTGTTTTCTCTTTCGTCGTTTGAACCTGAGAAATTACTCTTACCTCTGGATCGGCCTATAGCGTCTATTTCATCTATAAAAATGATTGAAGGTGACTTCTCTTTCGCCTGTTTGAACAGATCTCTTACTCTTGAAGCACCTACACCAACAAACATTTCAACAAAATCTGAACCTGAAAGTGAAAAGAACGGCACATTTGCTTCTCCGGCAACAGCTTTGGCCAGCAAAGTTTTACCTGTTCCTGGAGGTCCTACCAACAGTGCACCTTTTGGTATCTTACCACCAAGATTTGTATATTTTTCAGGAAATTTAAGAAAATCTACAATTTCCTGTACTTCTTCTTTCGCTCCTTCTAATCCGGCCACGTCTTTAAATGAGGTTTTAATGTCTGTTTTCTCATCAAATAATTTAGCCTTGGATTTTCCGATATTGAATATCTGACCACCAGGTCCAGCGCCACCACCGCCGCTCATTCTTCTCATGATGAAAATCCATATACCAATGATCAACGCAAATGGGAGCAATGTTATTAATATATCACTAAGGGTCGTATCCTGCGTTTCATAATCCTTTTCAGTTTCAAGGTTATATTCATCTTTTATGGTGTCAATTTTCTTTTCAAAATTCTCCATTGTACCAAACTCGAATTGGTAATCTGGTGAATTTGCTCCGGGAAACACATTATCATTTCCTGTGCCTTTATGTCTTGGCTGCGATTTAGCTTCCGGAGTCAAATAAACCTTAGCCACATTAGAACCCTTGATGAGCACTACTTTTCTAATATCGCCGTCTTTTAGGTAAGTTTCAAATTTTTCAACACTAATATCCTTTCCGCCTCCGAAACCGCCGCCGGCAAAGAACTGAAGTCCAAAAAATAAAACAATAATCCCTATGATTATGTATAAATTATAACCGGGTTTTTTAGGACCAGGCTTTTTTCCTCCTTTTTTCTGTGATGTATTTTTTTGTGCGTTTTTAGCCATTATTCCTTTCTACAATAATATTAATAATTTGTCTCTATTTCTGTGATCTTAGCATCACCCCATAATCCTTCAATATCATAAAATTCTCTGGCCTGCTTTTGGAAAACATGGACAACAATATTTACATAGTCCATTAAAATCCATTGTGACCCGTTTTGACCTTCAACATGCCAGGGTTTATCTTTCAAATTTTTGCTAACGTGTTTCTGGATTGAATTAACAATTGCATCTACTTGTGTGGATGAATTCCCCGTGCAGATAATAAAGTAATCACATACATTATTTTCAATTTCTCTAAGGTCTAGCAATTGAATATCATCCCCTTTTACATTTTCAATTCCCTCTATAATATATGTTATAAGTTGATTACCGCTTTTTGTCAATGTTTATGCTGAATTTTAGATTGTTACAAAAATAACTTTTTTTAGTAATTATAGTCTTCACTTAACAAAAGATTATTCAATGATAATGATTGCTTAAAGTTGACTAAATTTGCTAAAACAAGTCGTCTTATGAAAATAGTCAAAGTTGATGCCACAAACTCAACTAATTCATTAGCTAAAGAAATAAACAGAAGTGATAATTTTCAAAACTTCTGTGTTTCTGCAGAATATCAGACTAGTGGAAGAGGACAAAAATCCAGTAAATGGGAAAGCGAGAGGTCTAAAAATCTCACGTTTACAATAGTTTACAACAATTTACAACTACAGATTAAACATCAGTTTGTTCTGAATGCTCTTATCTGTTTGGGAATTCATAAAGTCTTAAAATCTTATCATGTTGAGTCTTTATTTTTGAAATGGCCAAACGACATTTTGGCAGACCAAAAAAAAATATGCGGAATTTTAATTGAAAATGCAATAAGTGGCAGTATTATCAAAACTTCATATATTGGTATAGGTCTGAACGTTAACCAACAACATTTTGATAATCTGAACCATGCTTCATCTTTAAAAAATATTTTAGATAAAGATGTTGACAGAGATCAGCTCTTAAAGGATTTGATCGATGAATTCAATGATTTACCTAAGCATATCCATGACTTAAATCCGGAAGTTGTTTTGGATCAATATAAAGCCAGATTGTATAAATTCAATACCAAGTCTGATTTTCTCATCAATGATTCTCTTGTAAAAGGCCTTATTAAAGATGTAGATTGCAGCGGCAGACTAAACGTAGATTTTATTGATGGAAAAACCGGTAAATTTCAACATAAGGAAATCAGGCAGGTCATTTGATCAATCATTTATTTTTTTGAAGTTTTCGGATAAAGCGTTGATAAATTTATTGATAGGCGATTTAATCATCATAGCCATCATCGCATTAAATTCACCGTCGAACTTTAATTGAAAATCAGTCTTTTCTTCTCCAACCGGCTCAAAGTGAGCCGTCAGGCTGAAAGGAAATTTTCCACCATCTGCTTCCAGAACTATTTTTCCAAACTCTTGCTTTTCAGCAAAAGCCAGTTGGATGACCGGCATTCCTTTCAACTGGAATAAAAAACTTTTATCTGTCAAAACTTCAAACTTTTCAATACCGTCAGGCATAATATTTACATAATTATCTGCCTTGGCCAGGTAGGTGAAAAGTTCTTTTTGAGACTTATTAATGGTAACTTTAGGTGTTTCTAAATTCATTGGTTTATTTATTTCTTGTTCGTGTAATCCCAGTTTTCAGGGTCTAATCGCCATTTTTTTAATATGCCGAGTTCTTCTTTATTGAGATATCCGGTGTCAAAAGCCTTATCGATCAAGACCTCATAATTGCTCAGGGTATGGTATTCAACTTCAGAGGATTCAAAAGCTTTTTGCGCTTTTTTAAAACCATAAGAAAAAATAGCAATAAGTCCTTTTACTTTTGCCTGGGCTTGAGATTTTAGCGCTTCTACAGCATTTAAGCTGCTTCCACCTGTACTGATCAGATCTTCTATAACAACAACATTTTGATTGCTTTCCAGTTGACCTTCAATTTGATTCTGGCGTCCATGAGACTTAGGCTTTGGCCTAACGTATATAAACGGCAATCCCAAAACATCTGCAACGAGTGCACCAATACCAATGGCTCCTGTGGCAACACCTGCAATGACGTCAGGTTTACCGTAAAGCTGTTCTACCTGTTTTGCCATTTGATCTTTCAGATAATTTCTGATCGGCGGATATGACAGCACTATTCTGTTGTCACAATATATTGGAGATTTTATGCCACTGGACCATGTAAAAGGCTCTTGTGGTTTCAATTTTATTGCGTTTATTTGTAAAAGAAGCTCTGCAGTTTCCTGTGCTATTGAATCATTTAAAATCATGGCTACAAATGTATAAAGTTTTTCTTAATGATGTGCCGATAATTCTCTCAACACAAAAGAAAATTGGTGCCAATTATACGTCTTATCCCATCAAAACAGTTGATATCAAACAACTTATCAAAGATATTTTAGATAAAAAAATCCAATATGTCAATCTTTATCACAAAAAAGAAGAAAAGCTGCTTCACCATCTAAAAAAGAAATTAAAAGTAATAATTGCAGCCGGAGGTCTTGTTTTTAACGATAAAAAAGAGATTTTATTTATCCACAGAAAAGGAAGATGGGATTTGCCCAAAGGTAAGGTCGATAAAGGCGAAAGTCTTGAAGAAGGAGCCATAAGAGAGGTTGAAGAAGAAACCGGCGTGAGGGATCTTGAAATAGTCCGGTTCATAGATAAAACCTATCATATCCTTAAGAGAAACGGGAAATACAAGCTGAAAGAGACCTATTGGTATGAGATGTATACTACTTTTGATGGAGAATTGGTACCTCAGATTGAAGAAGACATTAAAAAAGTGAAGTGGAAAAATTTTCAGAAATCACAGTCAGCCGTGCATAAATCCTATGAAAACATAAAATTGCTCTTTCCGCCGGAATACCTAATCAAACACCCTAAAGACCGGGTATCTTAAATGTGAATTTTCATAAAGTGGACTTTTTTCATAGATCCAGTTCAATTGTTGATAGGCGTTTGTTCTGAAATTGTCATCTGTCTCTCTCTTAAGCTGAAACTCTTTGTAGATTTCCGGATTTTCTTCTAGAAAATCTTTTGCATAATTTTCAAAAACGTAAGCCGAAAAGCCTTCTTTTTGTTGTAAAATGCTGTCAAAAAAATTCCAGTTAAAAAATGAGTCTTTCATCTCAGGCTCAAGGGTTTCAATAATGTATCTCATAGATTTTTGACGTACAGGAACTATAATATCACCTTTTTTGAAATTTAAAGTATTGTTTTTGCTTTCTGCCAGAGTATTGTAATGTGGATAATGACCTTCATAGGCGGAAGTATAAGTATCATATTTTTCAATGTAATATGTATCTACATTGATAAAGGTGTCTTTTTCAATTTCTAAAAATTCAACAGCATTTAACTTTAGCCTTTTCAAGACATTATCCCATGCACCGGGAATGATGTAGTAATCAGGTATTTTTATTGAATCCTTAGCTTTGTATTGGTTAAAGTATTTCACAGGAAAGGATTGGGGTTGATCATTATAATATTTGAGTCTTGGCAGTTCTGTAACTTCACTCTTAATGTATGCTGACGTATATCCTTTGAAATTTAAGATCTCGTATGCGGTCGAGTCGAGAACATAATTGAATCTATAATATTCATCATGGCTAAAATCCTTTGCATTTTTTGCTCTGAACTTTTGAATTTGGCCCTGATGTTTTCCGGCAATGTCTATTATGCTTTCTAGCATGGATTTAGTCTGTATAACCCTTTGCTGATATGGCTTGAGCATGTGGGTTTCAATCATGAGACCCAGAGTATTCCAAAGAGCGGTGTATCCTGTGGAATAGCGTGCCGAATCAAAAAACTGATTAAAACCTGAATCAGGTGTTCTCCCAAATACATTCACATAAGGCGTAATCATCAATTCTTTGTCACGAATATTTTTTTCCAGTTCAGGTCTGAAAGTGTTCTCTGTGAAATCACCCAAATCATATCCCAGTTTGTTATGTTGGGTAATGAGATGCGTTAAAGTATATTGATAATCAGCACCATTGGATACGTGTGTTTCTACATACACGTCAGGATCGATCTGATGATAAATTTCCGCGAAAGCTGCCATGTTTTTAGTGTCCATTTTTATGAAATCCCGGTTGAGGTCGTAGTTTTTGGCATTACCTCTAAAACCATAAGATTCCGGTCCGTTTTGATTGGCTCTTGTTGTACTGTTCCTATTGAGCATACCACCAAGATTATAAGCCGGAATAATATGTAGAACCACATTTTCAGGTAGGTTGTGAATACCATTTATCAAATCTCTGAGCAATAGCATACTGGCATCGATACCATCAGGTTCACCAGGGTGAATGCCATTGTTTATCAATACATGAAGTGGATTTTCTGAGGTGTTTCTACTGTTGAAAGTTATGAGGTGTAAAGGAAGACCAGAATCAGTTTCGCCCATTTCAGTTATGTCCACTTTGTCAGAATGTTTAGCTGCAGCTTTGTAAAAGGAAATCATTTCATGATAGGTAGCCGTTTGCTCAGCATCAGAAATTTCAAAACCTATTTTGTTATCAAAATCTTTCGGGCTTTCTTCAGTACAGGAAAAGATCAGAAATGCTAAGATTATCATTAAAAAAGCGACTTTGCTAAATGCCATAATTGGAAATATTTAGATTTGCGTAAAATACATTAATTTGAAATTATATTTTTACGCATTTACATTTTTATCTTTATTCCTAACACAAATTATCTGCGCACAAGATTTCAATAAACTTGATGCTGTAAACCTTAAGGCTGATAAAACAGACCTGAAGACCTTCAGAGTTGATTCATTAGGCAGTAAGAGCATACAGTCTAATGATGGTATAATCTTAACACCCGTGCTCAACAGAATTCCGGGCGTAGTAATGCAACAGGGTGCGCTCAATACCAATCGGATCACTATCAGAGGTATCGGGGCAAGATCACAATTTTCTACCAACAGGCTCAAATTGTATTTTGGAAATGTGCCGTTGACCAATGCCAATGGCGTCTCAGTTCTGGATGATGTGGATTTGAATGCTATTGGGCATATCAACATCATTAAAGGTCCCAAATCTAGTCAATACGGCGCAAATCTCGGCGGTCACATGATTCTCCAGCCCAACGAAGCTAAGGATGAAAAGGTGATGTTGGGTGCATCCGGAGGAAGTTTTGACAGGTTTCAGCTTAATTTTGGAACGCATCAGAAATTAGGGAAAACGAATATTCAGGCCTACGCCAACCATATCCAATCCAATGAGTTCAGAGACAATATGGAGTATGAAAGGCAAAACCTCAGTCTGTTTTCACAAACGGCTCTAAATGAAGGTTTGACATTGAAAAATATGGTTTTGGCTACCAGACTTAAGGCTTTTATACCCAGCTCTCTTTCAGAAGATGATTTTCTAAACAATCCTGAAAGTGCGGCGCAAAACTGGTTTGCCTCAGCGGGATTTGAATCCTATGAAAAAATATTTTTGGCATCGACCTTTGAGTATGAATTCGGGAATGGTTTTAATTGGCGCACTTCATTATTTTTCAGTCACAGAGATGGTTTTGAACCAAGACCTTTTGATATTCTGGATGAAAAGGAGACAGGTTACGGTTTGAGAACTCAATTGGATTATAAAACTTTTTTGAATGATAAGCCGTTGAATTTGAATACAGGCTTTGAGGTTCAGGTTGATGACTATTCGGCTTCAAATTATAATAATCTATACCAAAATACCCCTGAGAGGGAAAGCATTCAGGGTGATTTGGTGAATGCCTTTGAACAAGACCGGCTAAGACTGTTCGCTTTTGCAGAGGCAAACTACAGGATGCTGCCAAAAGTAAATCTGGCCCTGGGATTGAATCTTAATTTCGCGGAATACAACACCACAGATCTTTTTACTGAAGACGGTTTAGACCAAAGTGGTAACTTGTCATATGTTCCAAGGCTGTTACCGGATCTGAACATACATTACAATTTTAGTGAAAGCCTGGATGTTTTTGCCAACTACAGTATTGGAATCGCCGTGCCCGGCATAGATGAAAGCCTGGATGAGGATGGTTTTTTCAATCCTGATTTGAACACTTCTTTTGGTCAGAATTATGAATTGGGCGTGATCTACAGGCCAGCAGATTCTGGTCTCAACCTTCAATTCAACATCTTTCAGATGAATGTTGAAGACCTTATTGTAGCGAGAAGAGTAGAGGAGGACAGGTTTGTAGGCATAAATGCCGGAGCCACCAGGCATTTGGGTGTTGAAGTTATGTTGGGTTATGGCAGAAAGATCTCAGAAGAATTCCGATTTGATTTGAATGCCAATTTAGCCCTGAATCAATTTGAATTCACCGATTTTGTAGATGCCGGAACAGATTATACAGGCAACGCCATTCCAGCCATTCCTGATTATGATGCACACTTTAATATTGATCTTTTTTACAGAGACAAATGGTCTTTATTGATCAATACGGAATGGTTCGGTGCCATGCCTTTGGACGATGCCAATTCGGATTTCACTGAGGCCTATGAGTTATTGAACCTTCAACTGAACCATTTTATAAATGTATTTGACACCAATAGCCAATTGACATTTGGGGTAAATAATATTTTTGACATCAACTATCCGGCCAGTGTTTTGCCAAATGCAGTAGGATTTGGAGGCAGGCCAGCCAGATTTTACTATCCGGGTATGCCGAGACAATTTTACTTTAGGGTGTTGATGAATGTTGGCGGGTAGTGGCTGGATGTGGCGGCTTGCCAATGTGTATGGTTGCTAAGCGTTGGCATTTACTTTGATTTCAATTTTGTCATTGGTCATCATGTTATAATGACTTTGATGACCTAATCTTTCAAATATCAGTCTGAAAACTTTTAAATACTTAGATACATTCTCTGGTTCTGCATCAACAACTAAATCATCATTTATAAAATGTGAGCCGTCATTTATCCAGGAAATCAAGGACTTAAATATTATTTGCTCTTCTCCCTCAAATTTGCTTAGAGCTTTTTCATAGTCAAGGCCTCCGAGAATGTTGAAATAATATTCAAGAATTCTTCTTAGTGTATTAAAAATTGTGGCAGTATTGATTTTCTCAATGTCGTCTAATTCACGCCACAATAATTCATAAGTTGTTTTTACTGGGTTTTTATCATGCTCTTTGATAAAAGAGTTGTTGTCAAGTTTTCTGATTATCCAATAGGCTTCCTCTTTCCATTTGTTGTTACCGTTTCCTTTGAAAGTAACTTCCTTGAAAAAGTAAACATTATGAGAAAGAATGAATATTTGTTTTATCCCATTGGTCTTGTTCTTAACATCACGTATTAATTCCTTAGTTAGATTGCTAACAATGAATATCACATTGCTATCTAAGCTCGAAATAGGGTCATCAATAATTACAACCTTATCTTTTCCAATCCCTGTGTCCGAAGTGCTACCTCTTAGCATGTGATAGAAATAAAGAAAGGTCAAAAAAGTTGATTCACCTTCACTTAATGTTTCTTGAACTTCCGTTCCATCTTCACGAATGACTTTATAAAATCCTTTTTTCTCAGCTTCCGCAAGGCTGAAATTGGTAAAGCCAAACAGTGCCAAAATTTTGTTTATTTCATTTACGGTTGGTTTTACACTGGTAACATCTGCTTCCTTTTCCTTAACCGCTTTTTTCTAGTTTTCCTTTTTCTTCTTTTTTGGCTTTAATCGATGCGGTAATGCTAGTAATAGCTTTGTCTACAGCTTGTTTCGTAGAATTGTATGCCGTTAAGTCAATGTCAAGTTCATTTACAATAAATCTCCAAATTGCTGATTTTAGGGTGTTTTTTTCTGATTTAATGTTTAAAACAGTTTTGTTGTTTTCCTCAACTTTGGCTTTGTAGCCAGTTACAAGAGTAGAAATTTCTGAGAGTATTTCTTTTAAGCTATCAATACTAGTTGGAACACTCGGTGTTTTTTGTTTTGCTTCAAGAGTTGCAATATTGTTTTTGTATTGCTCCTTTAATAAATCTATTTTGTCATTTAATTCTTGGAAATCAATAATGGCAATTGTCCGATTACTGAGCAATTCTAGTTCGCTAATCAATCCTCCCACATAAGTTTTATAGCTCTCTATAAAATCATTAAGCTCAATTTTTTGGTTTTCATAGGTTTCATCAAAAAAAGATTCTACTTCTTTTCTTAATTCAGAGCTTATTGATTGCTGGCAAAATGGACAGGAATCTACTGTTACTTGCAAATAATCAACTCCATCTTTTACCCAATCACTGTTATCGAGTTTTTGAATGAGTTTTGCAATTTCGATATCTTCTTTCCCAATTATTTTTGTCTTTAAAATATCCGAGTACTCTTTGGTTTCGAGTTCTGCAAAAGTAAAATCAGGAATTTGGTCAAATGCTTTTAAGTCATCATTAAAAACACGATTGCATTTTTCTTTAATTTCTCCTTCTGTTAGTAGATTGGAGGAATTTGATTGTTCAGCTAAACACTTATTGAAAAAACTTTCTCCACTACCCATAAAACTAATAAAAGCAGGTTTAAAAACATCCTCATACTTTCTTTTTAAAGACCAAGCCTTTTCTTGCATTTCGGATACCTTGGCTGAAAGTTTTTTTTCGTGTTGAGTTTGTGATTTTACTAAACCTTCAATTTTGGTGTTTAATTCTCCAATTTTTTTGTTGGTTTCTTCTATAAAGTTTTGGGTATCGGTTAAATCTTTTCCCAGTGTAAAAATCCCTTTTATTTGGTTGCTTTGAGAAAAGCTATCCTTAACAAATTGTTTATTGTAAATTTTTATATCTACAGGTGAGGAAGCCCAATTTATCTCGCATGAAGGATAAGAAGATATATTTGAAATAACCTTTCCCAGTGAAGATTTGCCAACACCATTGCTGCCAAAAAAGTAGTTAATTTCTTTTGGCTCAAATTCTACAACTTCATTGTAGCATGCTGTTTTATGTAGTTTTATTTTATTCAGCATACAGTTCCTTTTTACAGTCAAATGCTTCTTTTAAAACCGCTTGCATTAGCATATTGGCGTGTTGCTCACTTTGAGTTATTTCTTGCTCCAAGACATTGCATTTTAGCATTAAAGTTTCTACTTTTTCTACTATTGCTTTTTGTTCTTCTTTTGGTGGAAACGGAATTTTAAATTTAGATACTGCACCTAAACTTAAGTTACCTCTACCTGTATCAAATTGACCATCCATCATAAGTTTAATTCCAAAATCAGAATTCAACGTATTTACGAGTAATTCTTTGTTGAAGTATTCTTCTGGGAAACGAACTAAACAAACAGCTTGATTTATATTCGCTATTTCGTCTTTATCCCAAATAGCTGTTCTACCAATAGAAGCTCCTACGATATTTGTCAGTATATCCCCTTTTTTAAGAATTGAGCGAGGTTCTATTTCATTGAATTTTTCTTGAACAAACTTCTTTTTCTTTAATAATATTTCGTTTGTTCCAACATTTTCACTTGTTATAAACAATACGCCTTCTTCGACATATTGAACACCTTGCCATTTTGGTGAAGAGCCTTTTGTAATAGTGTGAGTGATTTCTCCCAATCTACACCAACTCCAACTTTTAGGGATGTCAAAAGGAATTTCCTCTTTGGTGATTGGTGGTAAAGCTTTTTCCTTTCTAATTTTCTTATCTTTGATTAACTGGTCTTTTTCAGCTTTTATGCGTTTTAATAATTCGCTTGCAGGTTCTGTATTTGGATTTTGTGCTCGCCATTCTTGGGTGAGTTTTCCTTGTATGGCATCTTGTAAAACGGCTTGTTTGAGTTGAGAAATGAGTTGTTTTTGGGTTTGGATTTCTTTAGATAGCTCTTTTTGTTTCTTTTCCGTCAATAATTTTTTATTGTAGATTATTTTTTGCTCTTCGTAATTTGGAAAGTTGACTTTAATCTCGCACAAATCATCATACCTTAGTGCTTTTCTTACAGTACCTCTCGCATATTTATTTATTTGTTGTAAGCCATCAAACGACTTTAGAAAATCTAACAGAAGTTCAGGGATTAGTTTATTCTCTTTTACTTTAAAAACAGTATAGGCAGGACTAACCAAACCATAGATTTTTTTAGGTGTTAAGCCAATTGAGCCAACATTTATACGATAAGGATTGTAAGCAAAACAGTTTGGTTCTATAACTAAATATTTAGAAAGGTCTTTAGACTTTTTATGTGAAGTCATTGTAATCCCATCAACATTAGAAACTCCTAAAACTTCTAATTTTTTTGAACCTTCCCATTCATCTTTTTTGACGTGCCACTTTTCAATAAATTCACCAAGTTTTTGAGTTCTCATAATTACATTAACTGTTTTATCTCGTTAATGATATTATTGCTTGTCTCAAAAGAATTTGAAAGTTTAGAAAGCAATTTATTTGTTGAAAATATTTTTTCTTCCTCTTCCTGAATAGGATTTTTAATATCTAAATCCCAATCTTTTAATTCATTAATATTTACTTTCCAAGCTTGTTCGTTTTCTTCTCGGTTATTCCACCATTTTATTAAAGATTCAAACTCATTGAATTGTATGGGTTTGGTTTTGGAATAACTTTTTTGACCTTCTGGTAACTTATGTTCGTAGTACCAAATGTCTTTGGTTTTGTTGCCTTTCTCGAAAAACAGTAAATTGGTACTTACTGTGGCAGGAAAAAAGGTAGTTTGCGGTAAACGGATAATGGTGTGTAAATTCGTATCCGTCAATAACTTTTCTCTAATTCTTGCTTTTACGCCATCTCCTGTAATAGAGCCATCAGGTAGCACAATCGCACAACGTCCTTTTGGTTTTAACAATTGCAACATTAAAATCACAAACAAATCGGCAGATTCCTTGCAACGATAAGTCGCAGGAAAGTTGGTTTCCACACCGTCTGCTATACTCGCTCCAAAAGGTGGATTGGCAAGGATGACATCCACTTGGTCTTTTTTACCAATGCTGTTGAATTCCTTTTTTAAACTGTCAATGTATTGGTAGTCGGGCACATCCATTTCGTGAAGTATCAAGTTGGTCAAGCCCAAGACATAAGCCACAGGTTTTAATTCCCAGCCGGTTATGCTGTTTTGCAAAATGTGTTCGTCATCAACGGTTTTTACAAAGTTTTCTCGAACATGGTCAATGGCTGCCGTTAAGAAACCACCAGTTCCAGCAGCAGGGTCAAGCACTTTTTCACCCAATTTTGGATTGGTCATTTGGGTCATCAATTGCGTTACCGCTCTTGGTGTATAATATTCACCTTTGTTTCCAGCATCACGTAATTCCTGTAAAATGCTCTCGTAGATATTCCCGAAAATGTGTTTGTCTTCCGAGTTGTTGAAGTCAACCTCATTCAGCTTGTTAATGACTTTCCGCATTTCATAGCCTGACTTCATGTAGTTATTCGAACCTTCAAATACTTCGCGAACAATAGCAGCACGTTTCGGATGATTAGGAACATTCAATTCTCTTAGAGAAGCGAAAAGTCCTTTGTTGCTTTGTGCGTTACTGTCAATAAATTCGAGCAATTCTTCACCAGTCATTCCCTCTGGGTCTGCTGCCCAATTTCTCCACTGAAATTTTTCAGGAATAACAGAAACGTAATTGTCTTTGATGATTTCTAATTCCTGGTCTTTGTCGTCAATTATTTTTAGGAATAGCATCCAACCCAATTGCTCCAATCGTTGTGCATCACCAGAGATTCCCCTGTCTTGACGCATGATGTTGCGGATGCTACTTACTACTGCTCCTACGTTTGCCATTTATGCTGTTTTGTATAATTCGTTTTCTAATTCTTTTAATGCTTTAATGTATTCAGCCTTGCTTCCAAAGGCTTTGATAAGTTCTAAAGGTGTCCCCAATTTGTTGAGAGGGTCAAGCTTCAAAACTTCTGTGCTTTCAATGGTTACTAATCCATCATCTGAGTATTTGTCCAATAAAGCATTGATTACTGCTTGGGCTTTGTCTCCGTATTTTGTGAAGTAGTTGCGTTTCTTCACATTTTCTGCTCGTTCTTTTCTGGTCAATGGTTTTGCCTCAAAAGCCACATGACAAATCAAATCGAACGGGTCAAAGTCTTTTCCAACTTCTTCTTTTAAGGGTTCGAAGAAAATGCCTTGGTCTTCCAATTCTTCAATGATGGCTTTCTTTTGTTCAGAAGCATTCCAGCGGTTTAAGAAATCATCAAGACTTGTGAATTTTTCGCTGACACTTTTTTTGGTATAATCTCGAATGCTTTCAGTGATGATTTTACCGTCTGCACCCAAATACTGAACACGTTCATTGACAACTTTTACCTGAACGCCATCAACCCGAATTTTTACTCTTGGTTCCTCAACAATATCGCCACCGCCCTCAATCTCAGGATACTCAGGAAATTCAATTTCTTCTCCGTCTAAAATGTCGCTGATTACTTCTTCGGTGGTTTCGTCTTCTGTTCCTGTGAGGTCGTCATCTTCACCCACTTGCTTAATCATTACTGGATCACCATCAAAGTCAGGGTCAGCAAAATGATTGGTTACATTTCTAAAATCAATGATGGTGAAATAGGTTTTGTCATATTCTTCATTGATTCTCGTGCCTCTACCAATAATTTGTTTGAATTCAGTTGAAGAACCAATATTGCTGTCCAATACAATCAATTTGCAAGTTTGAGCATCAACACCAGTAGTCATCAATTTTGAAGTGGTGGCAATAACAGGGTATTTTTCAGAAGGATTTATGAAGCTGTCTAACTCGCGTTTACCTTCTTCATTGTCGCCTGTGATTTGCATAACGTACTTACTGTTTTTGACAACTTCATCCGCATTGGCGTTAGCCAATGCAGTTCGCATGCCTTCGGCATGCTCAATGTCTATACAGAAAACTATCGTCTTTGCAAATCGGTCATTTCCTTTTAAAAATTCAGTGATTTTATCTGCAACCAGTTTTCTTCGTTCTTCGACAATGATGTTTCTGTCAAAGTCTGTACGGTTGTAGATTCTGTCTTCAACTGGATTTCCGTCCTTGTCCAAATATCCTTTTGGTGGCCGCCAACCTTCTGCATCAATATCTAAAGTGATTTTAACCACTTTGTAAGGTGCAAGGAAACCGTCATCAATTCCTTGTTTCAAAGAATAGGTGTAAATCGGGTCTCCGAAATATTCAATGTTTGAAACTTCCGTTGTTTCCTTTGGTGTGGCTGTTAAACCAATATGAGTAGCCTTGTTGAAGTAGGTGAGAATTTCACGCCATTTGCTATCTTCTTTTGCACTTCCTCTGTGGCACTCGTCAATGATTACAAGGTCGAAAAAGTCAGGGCTAAATTGTTTGTATGCATCTTCTGATTTGCTGTCAGATAAACCCTGGTATAAAGCCAAATAGATGTTGTATGCGGTGTCAATCTGTTTGTGCTTGATGATAGTCATTGCATCTTTGAAATGCCTGAAATCCCCTCTGGCGGTTTGGTCTATTAGTGCGGTTCGGTCAGCAAGAAACAGGATTCTTTTTTTAGCTCCACTTTTCCAAAGTCTGTAAATGATTTGAAAAGCAGTATAGGTTTTTCCTGTTCCAGTCGCCATGACCAAAAGAATTCGGTCTTGCTTTTTTGCAACAGCTTCAACGGTTCTGTTTATCGCAATCTGCTGATAATATCTTGGCGATCTGCCAGATTCGTCTTGAAAGTATTCTTGTGAAGCAATTTCTTCAACGTCATTGCTTTCAATGCCTTTGTATTGTTTGTATTTCTCCCAAAGCATTTCAGGGCTTGGGAATTCATCAAGTGAAAGTTCTTTTTCTATTTGTCCGTCAGTAGCGGTCTTGTCATGAAAGTAGAAACCATCTCCATTGCTACTGAAAACACAAGGAATGTCCAGCGTATTCGCATATCCAAGTGCCTGTTGGATTCCGCCTTTTACTGAGTGTTTGTTGTCCTTTGCTTCAATGATAGCTATTGGCACATTCGGTTTGTAGAAAAGAATGTAGTCAGCAAATTTTCTTTTTCCTCTTGCGGTCAGTTTTCCTTTCACATAGATACGTCCATCCGTGAAAAATATCTCACGTCCAAGCTGAGTCAGTTCGTCCCAACCTGCCTTCAGTATCGCAGGCGTGATAAACTTTGCTTTTATGTCCGATTCTGATAAGTCTTTTTTATTCATTCACTTTAATTTCTTGTCGAGCGTTGGCAAAAAACAGCTCTTTTGGTTTTTTAAGCGTTGGCTTTTGTGTCGGCAAAAACCAAATGTGCTGTTTGTGCGGTCGGCTTTTTCAGCATGGTATACAACATCCGTAAATTAAGAACAATCTCCTTATATACACCAAATATACATATATATAAGAATAAAATTCCGTTTATATTCATTTTAGTCATACCTGTTCTTATAAAAAAACAAGTCATAGGCTTATCTGTTTAAAAGAATAAGCATTATCAAATTTAAGCTTTACACCTGATTTGCAACCCATCATTAATAAAAACCTAAAATCCTGATTGGCTTTATTTGTATGCCAAAAAACCTTTAAATTGCATACAAAACTAATGCGGTGGGAAACAACGAAAATAACTTAGAGAATTACAGAAAATCTTATGAAAAAAATGCGCTTTCAAGAGATAACCTCAACGAAAACCCTTTTCAGCAATTCAGAACCTGGTTTACGGAGGTTGATGAAGCCGGTAATGTAGATGAGGCCAATGCCATGACCATAAGTACCATAGGTGTAGATGGTTTTCCAAAATCAAGAGTGGTCCTGTTGAAATCTTACGACGAGTATGGCTTTGTTTTTTATACCAATTATAATAGTGAAAAAGGACAGGCGATTTTAAACAACCCTAAAGTTTGTTTGTCATTTTTCTGGCCTTCGGCCGAACGCCAAATCATAATAAAAGGCATTGCAGAACAAATGTCTGACGAGGAGTCTAGCAGGTACTTTCAATCCAGACCTAAAGGAAGTCAACTAGGCGCTATAGTGTCACCTCAAAGTCAGGAAATAAAAAACAGACAGGTTCTTGAAGAACGGCTCAAATCTTTAGAGGAAGAATACAAAGACAAGGAGGTCGAAAAGCCGCAGCATTGGGGCGGTTTTCGTGTCTCACCCCATTCCTTCGAATTCTGGCAGGGCAGGCCAAACCGTTTGCACGACAGGTTTTTGTTCGAAAAAGACGGTGAGTATGACTGGAATATTAAACGCTTAGCACCATAAATAATGAGTAAGACATTAACATTGATAAGGCACGGAAAGTCATCCTGGGAATTCAACGTAGATGATCACGAAAGACCGCTTAAGAAAAGAGCTTACAACGATATTAAGTTGATCGCCGATGAAGCAAAACCACATATAAGCGCAGATACTTATTTTTTTTCCAGTTCAGCAAACAGAGCAAAGACCACGGGCAGACTTTTTTTGGAACATTTAAACCTGAGTTTGTATAAACTTGAAATTTTGCCAGAGCTCTATACATTTAATCCAAGCGCTCTGAAAAACATTGTTCAACGTATGGATGATCAGTATAGTGAAATTGTCATATTTGGTCATAATCCGGCTTTTACCATGTTGGCAAACGAATTTGGAGATAAGCAATTTGACAATATACCGACTTCGGGACTTGTAAAATTAAGCTTTGAAAATTCCTCCTGGAAAGATTGCAGGAAAGCGAGAACAGCCTTACATTTATTTCCCAAAAATCTCAGATAATGACCACCAAATATAAATATAACAACCGGGAATTAAGCTGGTTGAATTTCAACGCCAGAGTTTTACAGGAAGCTTCAGACCCTAATGTGCCTTTGATTGAAAGATTAAGGTTCCTTGGAATTTTTTCAAATAATTTAGATGAATTCTTTAGGGTGCGTTATGCGACCTATAAAAGAATTTCACAGAGCGAGGGTGGAAAAAATAAAGTGATTAAAGGCTATAATGTCAATAAACTGCTAAAAGAGATCACCAACATAGTCATCTCACAGCAGACAGAAAGTCTGAAAATATTAAACGAGATCCATGAAAAACTTAGGGAGCACAACATTCATATTATTAATGAAAAAGAAATAATCCCGGAGCACGAGCAGTTTGTGAAAGACTTTTTTTTAAATAAAGTTAGTCCTGCCCTCGTGACCATAATGCTCAACGACCTTGACAAAGTTCCAAATCTAAAAGATACTGCAGCTTATCTCGCAGTAAAGCTCAATAGAGTTGACGGTGATGGCAACAAGCCTATGTACACCCTGATCGAAATACCCAATAGCATCAATAGATTTGTGGTATTACCAAGTGTTGATGGAAAACAATACATCATCATGCTTGATGATTTAATAAGGTACAATTTGGAGGTTATATTCAACATTTTTGAATACGACAGTATTTCTACACATATGATCAAGATTACAAGGGATGCTGAATTGGATTTGGAAGGTGATCTGGACAAAAGTTATGTGGAACAATTGATGGACAGTGTCAAAGACAGGCTAATAGGTGATCCTGTTCGTTTTGTATATGATAAAAATATAGATCAGGATACATTAGATTTTCTTCTGCTGAAATTGGAGATAGAAAACACAGATAGTTTAATTCCCGGCGGCAGGTATCATAATCGCAGGGATTATATGAAGTTTCCTGATTTAGGAGCAAAACATTTACTTTATGAGAAAATAGAGCCTCTGCCAATACCTGGTTTGAGTCTGCAGGGAAGTTTGTTGAAAAAAATTGCTGAAAAGGACTACCTCCAATATACGCCTTACCAGACCTTTTCTTATACCATTAAGTTTTTGAGAGAGGCAGCTCTGGATCCCAATGTAAAATCTATTAAGATTACCATTTATCGTCTTGCCGAGATATCACATATAGCCAGTTCACTCATCAATGCGGCAAAAAACGGTAAAGATGTGACAGTGTCAATAGAGTTGCAGGCCAGATTTGACGAAGAAAACAACATCAAGTATTCTGAGCGAATGAAGAGAGAAGGCATCAAACTGATATTTGGTGTTACTGGATTAAAAGTCCATGCTAAATCCTGCGTGATTGAGCGTCTGGAAGGCAAAAAGCTTAAAAGATATGGCTTTATAAGTACTGGTAACTTCAACGAGAATACTGCCAAGATCTACACAGACTATACATTATTCACCTCAAACAATGAGATTCTAAAAGACATTTTAAAAGTCTTTGAGTTTTTTGAAGCCAATTACAGGATCAAAAAGTATAAGCACCTTATCGTCTCTCCACATTACACCAGAGATTTTTTCTACAAAAAGATAGATGAACAGATAGCTTTGGCAAAAGCGAACAAGCCATGCGGTATCATGCTTAAAATGAATAGTATGTCAAGTTTTGATATGGCTGAAAAATTATACCAGGCGAGTCAGGCAGGCGTTGAAATAAAACTGATCATAAGAGGAATATGTTGTCTGGTGCCGGGTGTTAAAGGAATGAGTGAAAATATAAGAGCGATAAGTATTGTCGATAAGTTTTTAGAGCATCCCAGGTTGTTTATTTTTAAGAAAAAAAAGAAAGAAGAAGTTTATATTTCTTCGGCTGATTTAATGACAAGAAACCTGGATAACAGGGTTGAAATTACTTGCCCGATTTATGATAATGACCTGAAATCTGAATTAATTGAAAGTTTTAATATTTGCTGGAAGGATAATGTCAAAGCCCGAGACCACGCCTCATACGATAAAAATGAGTACGTCAAAAATGATGATAAGCCATTCAGAAGTCAATTTGAAACTTATGATTATTATAAACAAAAATTAGAAAATAATTAGTTTTGCTTAAAATTAGAAAATACGCTTCCATCGATATCGGTTCAAATGCTGTGAGGCTGCTTATTTCAACAATAACAGAACCGGAAAATAAACCGGTAACCTTTAAAAAAACATCATTGGTTAGAGTACCAATCAGGCTGGGTCAGGATGTTTTTGTAAACGGGTATATTTCAGATTACAATACCTCGAGAATGAAACAAACTTTAAAAGCATTTCAGCTATTAATGAACTGTCATAAGGTTGAAAGGTTTAGAGCCTGTGCGACATCAGCCATGAGAGATGCTAAAAATTCAAGGGCTTTAGTCGAAGAAATCAAGGAAGACACGGGAATAGATATAGAGGTCATAGATGGAAATGATGAAGCTGCCATAATAGCTGCAACAGATCTGCATGAGCTTATAAAGTCTGAAAAAACCTACATTTATGTTGACGTTGGTGGTGGTTCTACAGAGATAACTATTTATAAAGATGGAAAAACTGTCGCTTCTAGGTCTTTTAATCTTGGTACAGTAAGACTGCTCAATAATTTGGTTTCTGAATCAGACTGGAAAACATTCAGGGAATGGATTCAGGAACATACAAAAGGCATGTCTAAAATTGAAATGATAGGTTCGGGAGGAAATATAAATCACATATTTAAGGCCAGTGCAAAGAAATTAGGCAAACCACTTTCATTTCTGTATTTAAGCTCCTATTATCAATTGCTACAGTCTTTGACTTATGAAGAAAGAATAGCGCAACTGAGTATGAATGAAGACAGAGCCGATGTTATCATCCCTGCAACTGAAATCTATCTGACTGCTATGAAATACAGTAAATCCAGAACTATTCATGTCCCAAAAATCGGTCTTTCTGATGGTATCATAAAGTACCTCTACAATGAGTACAAAGATGTAAACTAAAATGACGTATTGAAGGCAAGCGTAAAACCTGAACTTTCGGGAACAAATCTACATACACCACCAACACAAACCAATCCGCCTCGTTGTCGGCCATAATTGAGGGCAATACGATATCTGCCTTTCCTGAAAGAACCTCCAAAATTGAGATAATGCACTTGTTCTTCGGGTTTATCACTACCGTAATTATAAATATCCCAAACGTAAACTGAAAAATTTTCATTCGGATTAAACTCCAGTGTACCGCCAACCCAGTCCTTTCTGTCAGCAGTCGCCCACATTTTTTCAAGTTCAAGCCTAACAGATTTGGTTTCGGTAATATTGTAAGTGGCATCAGCGACCACAATATCTGCATTAACAGGATCACGACCGTCAAGAAATCTAAGGTCACTGTATTGGTCTATGTAGGTTGCTCCTAAATGCCAGTCATCGCTTAGCTTCTTGGTGATTTCGATACTGTAATCCGAAAAGAATTTATTGCCAATACCAAAAAAATCAACATTGTAATTAGGAGGGCTAAAGGTATATCTTCCCGGTAGATTATACCATGAAGCCAGATTAATAGAGATATTGGTACCGTACTTTCCACCCAAACCCGTATCTTTTGGTATGGAATAAAAGAAATCGATCTGTCCACCGGTCTCACCGGCTCTCATGATTTCAGGGTCAACGAATGATACGCCATTAAAAGCCTGATATACATATATGTTTGATAGCTGAGAATGGTGCTGCTTAGTTAAAGCCGGTACAAAGTTCATTATGCCATCCAAAAAATCCAGGCTTGAAGTCAATTCACCCTGAAAATCAGTATAGGTTGTTGGTTCTCTTTCAGATAAAAAACCCATATTTTGTACTCTCCTTAATGTCACATCCACACCGTAATTTAAACTGGAATATCCAAAATTCAATTGAAAGGCGTGCCCAGGTTCTACAAAATCATTGCTTAATCTACCCTGAGAATCAACTATGCCATCCTCTTCTTTGTAAGTGGCTTCACCGTTTAAATAAAATGAATTGTTGATATAATCAAATCTGAAGGAATAGGCATTGGTCAACTCATCAAAGTTATGGTTTTCAAAATCAACGGCTTCATAGCGTCCAACGTAGCTTAAGCCAATACTCAAATCCTGACTCTTTTCGTAAAGATTTAGCCATTCCCCTAAAAAGAAATCGGTATCAAAACCATATATGTCTCCTTTGGTAACATGAAAACCTGAGCGTTGTCTTGCATAAAGGGCAGTGATGTTTATATTATCATTAGGAGAGTATTTTACCCGTGTACCTCTAAGCGCAGAATTTATACCCAGAGCCCTGTCTTCCCAGGCTCTTAACAATATGCCTGAACCAAATTGCTCGTAAAAATGACCGACGGTAACCTGTATTTTTTCACTTTTGTAATCAATAAAGTACGTTCCCAGATCCGTACCGTTGAACAATGGATTGTAGTTCAAAAGTGCATTAGGTTCATAGGATTCCAGCTGAAAGCCGGCGGTAAATTTTTTAAAATTATAATTTAAAAAAAGATAATTGTTTGACCTGAAAGGTTCGTCCGGTTGGGTAAAATTTAAGCCGACATCATCAAGGTAATATTGAGCATTGGACTCAATACCTCCATATATTCTGCCATAATCCTTATCTTCTTGTGCATTTAAAAGAAAGCAAAAACTTAGTAATGCGAGGAAAAAATATTTTGTCATAAATGCAGCTTAGAGTTCTTTCAGGGTTTCGTACAACTCCATTTCTGCACCCTGGCTATAACCGTTTACGATATGCTTTATTTCTTTGTTTTTTACTATAACCGTATAGGGAATATTCACAATGGCAAGGGCTCTTTTCAATTCCTGATTTTCATCCAGTAAAATCTTATAAGGCCAGTTTTTACCATTCACCAAAGGTCTTACTCTCTTTTGGGTTCTGCTGTCATCGGTAGATATGGCAATCAATTCCATATTTAGCTCTTCAGACCAATCGGCATAATGCTCCTTAATGGCCTCGAGTTCTCTTATACACGGAACGCACCAAGTTGCCCAAAAAGAAAAAACGTAGATTTTGTCTTTTTCTGTAAAGTCTGAACTTACATTTACGGTTTTATTTTTTAAATCTTTAATATTTATATTAGGTAAGGTCTCTTGTGCAAAACCAGTCTGAATCAGAAAAAAAAGGGCAATAAATAAAGTTCTCATGTAAAAATTTTAGGGTTTTGGGAACAAATCTAAAAAATTATATTAATTATACGTTAATTATTTGTTTCAGTTTGTTAAGTTTGAAATCTCATTCAAAACTCAAAATTATGAAGAAATTTTTACTCTTATCACTTTTAAGTATTGTCAGTTTAACTTTAAATGCACAAATTGCAGATGGTTCGGTTGCGCCAAACTTCACGGCAACCGATATCAACGGAAACTCTCACGACCTTCAAGCCTATCTCAATCAAGGTAAAACCGTTATTCTAAATATTTCGGCTACATGGTGTGGTCCGTGCTGGAATTATAAACAAACCGGAGCTCTTGAAGATATATATTATGCGTATGGAGAGCACGGTTCAGACGAAGTCGTTGTACTTTATGTTGAAGGTGATCCTTCTACTGGTATTGATCAACTCAATGGAATTGGCTCTGGAACTGTTGGGGATTGGGTGTCTTCTACACCATTTCCTATTATAGATGATGCCAGTATAGCAAATGCCTATCAGATTAGTTATTTTCCAACTGTTTACAGAATATGTCCTGATGGATTTGTATACGAGATGGGGCAGCTATCAAACACCGGAATTAATGCAAACATTAATGCCAACTGTTCGGGTAATTTACAAGGCGTTTCGAACCATGTAAGAGCAGAAGTAGACGATGTGAAACTTTGCGAGGATGGGTTAAGTGCAGACCTTACATTCAGCGTAAAAAATTATGGTAATAATCCGCTTACGAGTTTCGACTATGATATTACCTCCGGTTCAAATACTGGTTCTTATTCCGGAAGTGGTAATGCCGGCTTGTTTGGAGAGTTAAGTGTAACTCAAAATGTAACTCTGGCTCAGGGAACAGCAAACTCAGTAGATTTTACGTCTGTTAATAACAGTGCTGTATTTCAGTCTGTGACTAATTCAAGTGGATTTGAGGTCGCATTAGCAGGTCAGGTTAATCAGCAAGCTGTAGAAGTTCATGTTTATACAGACAATTATCCAAGTGAAATTAGCTGGGATATTGAAGATGAATCCGGTAATGTTGTTGCCTCGGGAGGTCCATACCAGCCAGGTACTGATGACCAATGGGGAGGCGGTGGCCCGGATGCACAAACTACTAAAGTTCATAGTGTAACCCTTCCAGATGTAGACGCCTGTTATACAGTAAATCTTTATGATTCTTTTGGGGACGGTTGGGGATTAGCCTCGACTATAGATCCTGGAATTGAAATATTTGAAAACGGTAATTCAGTCTTTTTAAGAAACGTTGGTGATTTCGGTTCTGAACTTAATTTAGCATCTGCTATGAAGTACAACGAGACATTTAGTGTTAATTCATTCGATGATTATAATTTCAGCATGTACCCAAACCCAAGTAACGGGATTGTTAATTTTACTGCTAATGAAAATTTTTCCGTAGAATTATATGATATTAATGGAAGAAAGGTCTTACAAAAGAATATAGACATTTCTGAAGAACTTAACCTCAGTGGTTTAACTGCCGGCGTTTATCTGGTTAAAGTAGATATAAATGGTATCAGTCGAACCGAAAAATTAATCTTAAAGTAAACACATCTTATGAACATTAAATTATTTCTAATACTATTTTTATCATTTGGAATTTCATTTGCTCAAATGTCAGTTACAGACTTACAAGGAAATCCCCTGCAGGATGGTGGTTTGTATACCTATGATACAAATGATTTTGAACCTGCAAAACTGAAGTATGTTATTGGCAATACATCAGCAACAGACGATATAAATGTGCTGATAGAAGTGGTCTCCTTCACCAATACTGATGGAACAAACTGTCAGCTTTGCGTTCAGCCTTTATGCTTTTTTTCTATAAATGAAGGTCAGTCTTATCCAAACAATCCAATTACACTTTCACCGGGTGCAGATAATGGTCCAAACGACTATTTCTCCAATACAAATCCCGGTGATGGTGCAAACTATCCTATAGAATACGTATTGAGATTTTATACAGTGGATGACAACGGGAACGAAGTTGGTAGTGATTTGACTGTTACTTATCAGTACTCACCGAATGTCAGTACTTCAAGCTTTAGTTTGAAAGACCTTGGTGTAACTTTAGAAAGTACAGTAATCTCTGAATCCTTGAATTTTGATACAGATAATAAAGTGTCTCTAAGAATTTATGATATAAATGCGAGAGAAATTTCAGGCTATAATGCAAATATTGGTCAGCACCGATATAATCTAAGCAATCTGAGTACTGGTCATTATGTCGTTATATTTGAAGACAATTCCGGAAGAAAAACGCAAGTAAGAATTCAAAAAAACTAATTTAAATGAAGAAAGCTTATCATTTATTTATTGCACTGGTTTTAGTTTTTGGAGTTCAATCCTGTTCAGAACAATACTTTACTGAAGAAGGTATATCTGGCATATTCATTCAACTCAATGCAAATTCAAGAATTATAGGACAAGAATTAACGATAAGCGTTAAAACTGAAGGAGGTGAAGACATTACAGATGATGCTATCATATACGCAAACAATGAAGTATTGTCTTCACCATCTTTTACTCAGCAAGAGATCGGTATAGTGCAATTAAGAGCTGTTTATCAAAACCTTGAATCTTCTGTGGTAGAAGTTGAGTATCACGATGGCTCACAGACCAATTTCAAAAAGAATGTATTGATTGAAGATTATACCGGGACATGGTGTGGTTGGTGCCCAAGAGTATCTTATGCCATGAAACTCTTGGAAGAACAGACCGATGCTGCAGTTTTTGTAGCTATTCACAGAGCGCCGGTAGGTTTACAGGATCCTTACATTTATGAAGATGCTGATGAGCTGGAACAGCTTATTAATACGCCTGGATATCCAAAAGGTTTTATCAACAGGCTCACACAATGGGATTTTCCGGAACCCGATAATGTCGGACAAGCCATTGCTTTTACACAGGGTGCAAATCCAAAACTTGGACTCAAGATGAATTCCGCTTTAGATGGGAATCAAATATCACTTGATGTCGACGCTTTATTTGCCAATGACTTTGATAATTTGAAACTGGTCGTTTACCTTCTGGAAAATGGTTTGGTCTATCCACAGGTTAATTACACGTCCTATTTCGATGGCGAGAATCCAATTGAAGAATATGTGCATGACTACACACTAAGACAAACGCTTACTAATATAATCGGGGATGAGATTGATAGTAATTCAACCAAAAGAGGTTTGGAATTTACGCGATCCTTCACGCTTAATGTTCCCGATAATGTAGAAGACGCCTCACAAATTGATTTTGTTGCATTTCTCACAGATGAAGAGGGCAATGTTATAAATGCCAGGAAATCCACACTTGGCGAATCTCAGGATTACCAGTTATTGGACTGATGAAATCTAGGTAATATGCTATCGCAGATTTGTTAATGAAACTCAGCTTTGAATGCTGACGCTTCCAGAGTATAGCTAGGATTTCAAAGTTGTATGTTTCATTAAACCTGCTTTTAGAGCTGAATATTGGGTTTAATAACCCGTCATTCAGCCTCGAAATCTTAAAAGAGTACCCTTATTTGATACACCGATGGCTCTGCCTGGGGTAATTCATTTTTTTGTTTATTCTAAAACCTCAACTTTCATCTGTATATTTCTTAAAGGCCACTCACTGGCATCTATTTCGACTTTTTGCATTTCTTCTAAGACTTCCATGCCTTCAATGACTCTTCCAAATACTGTGAATTTTTCATTGAGATGTGGCGCTCCATTTTTGTCCATGACGATATAAAATTCAAAAGCACTGGATGAATTACTTACTTTTTGGCTTGGTGGCTTGGCCATGCCTACATAGCCATATTTGTTCTTGTGGAAAGGACTGTATTCATTGGGAACGAAATAATCTCCTACCTTAGCTCTTAATTTTTGAGTGCTGGGCTTATCGCTGTTTCCGCCCTGTACTACAAATCCGCTGTCTATTCTATGGAAAAACGTGTCGTCGTAATATCCAAGCTTTGCCAGACGGATAAAATTCAGCCGGTGCAAGCGTTCCTGTGCAAACAGTTGTATGGTAAAATCACCAAAGCGTGTTTTTACTTTTACGATGGTTTCCGGATTGTTTTTTTCATATTTTTTTAAATAGCTTTCCAGGGTTTCCTGCGTAAGTGTTTCTATATGAGAAACATCAACGTCATCTTCACCGCCGGCGGGAATAATTACCTCAGGAACCTTATCTTTGCGAATTATTTTATCTTTTTTTGATGTGTCGTCAGTATTTTTTGATCCATCGTTTTTACAAGATAAAATGAAGCTAAAAAGACACAAACAGAAGACTAGTCGTAATGCAATTTTCATATTTCAAACAAATTTCGTCAAAAATAAAAAAAATTGAATTACCGGGCCTTGATGCCCAACTCTTATTAGCGCCGGAGTTCAGAAAGAAATCTTTAGCATTTGACTTTGATCTTGTTAAGGCTAAAAAAGCTGGTGTCTTGATATTGTTTTATCCCGACGCTGATGGTCAAACATATTTTACGCTGATCCTAAGGAAATCCTATAAAGGTGTTCACTCTGCACAGGTGGCATTGCCGGGAGGCAAAATCGAAAAACAGGATGAAAATTTAACTGATACAGCTCTTCGCGAAACGGAGGAAGAGATTGGGGTGGATGCCTCTGCTGTAGAGGTCTTAAAAGCTTTGACAGAGCTGTATATACCTCCATCAAATTTTCTGGTAAAGCCTATTGTAGGCGTGGTGGATAATACTCCAAAATTTATTAAAGAAGACAGCGAGGTTGAACTAATAATACCTGTGAAATTAGATGATTTTCTTAATGCTAAACCAGAACGAGGAGAAATTGTGACATCCTATGCCGGGCGAAAAGAGGTCATGTGTTTTAAAATAAACGGCTATATTGTTTGGGGTGCTACGGCAATGATATTGAGTGAACTTAGAGAAATATTCAGGAAAATTTGATTTTATTTTATTCTGAACCCGCTTAAAGCATGTTTGATGAGCGCTTTGATAAAATGGTGAGAAGTCATGCTTATAATAATTTTTAGCTCTTGAATAATATGGCTCTCGTCATCAAGAAAATTAAAAATATCATATATACTGTTCTTTTTGTACATCTTATAGAATAATTTCTCGCCATATGCATTATAATTTAATAATACATCGAGGAATAGTTTATCATAATGCTTAAATCTCTTCTTGTGTAAATTTGAATGTGGGATTTTACCCGCTTTGATATTATCTACAATTTTTAAGGCAAACCTCTCAGCATTTTTGAATGAATATCCCGTTGAAGCTTTTACCCAGCCTCCGGCCGTGCCTATTTTTGTGATTTTTGAAAAATTTTGCCTATAAAAAGGATAACTGGACATGGGAATGATGCCTTTTTCAGTTTCAGATACGCTATAATTTTCAACGCCCAATTTATCAGACAAATAGCTTTTGATATACTTATCATAAGTTTGATCATCCACTAATTCAGGTGAAAAGTAAGTGAATTCCACAAAACCTTTTCTCTTTGTAAAAGGTAATACGTACATAAAGCAGGTCTTACTTTTATCACCTATGCTGTAATCCATCATGTCAAAACTTTCAGGCGTGAAAACGTCTTCATCTGTTTCAATAAACCAACCCTTAAAGTGTTGAAGAATATTAAGACTTTCAGTGGGCTTAAAGTTATCCGGCAGCCTGCTGTCAAAAACATGTTTAGCCTTGTAGCTTTGCTTTCCTGTGAGTGCTACAATATTCTTTTGCTCATCTATAAAACTTATCTCGTCTTGTATCCATTCTATATTTTTACTCTCATTGATAATGCTTTCAGCGTAATTGTAAAAATCAATAGACCTGAGCATTTTATAATTGTATTCTCCTAAATCTAAATCTATGGTTTCTCCACATGCCGTAAACTGACCTTTTTTCCATGATTTGTAGATGATATCATCGTATAAGCCTGAACCTATTTCCCAAAAACTCCAGGTCTTATCATTGGTAAAAGATCTTCTTTTTTCTATGATACCAATGGATTTATCCCTAAAATAATCATCTCTGACGAAGGCCATAGCCAGCTGGAGGCCTGAAGCCCCTGAACCCACAATGATATAGTCAAAAACCTTAGAAGACATAAAACGCGATGAAAAACAGGGTTTGTACAAGGTATGTATTAAAACAAATACTAAAATCTCTTTTGGTATCAAGCTTTAAGACTGCGAAATTGAAAATATAGGCCAATACAAACCAGGTGATGTAGTTCTGTAAAGGTACCGTTGGCGCTTCAAATGCCCAAAAATCAAAGTTTGGAGCAGATTGTTCTATAAAGAAGTCGAAAAATAGCATAAGTAAAGCAGCAATAGCCGCTTTTATGTAAGTGGATTTTATGGTTAATTTGTCCGCTAGTCCTGAGCAAATAAAACTCAAAACAGCCCAATTAATACCAATGATTACAGGAACCTCCAATACCTTGAACCCCAAATTTTTGCCATACGCATACTCACCAAACACTTTGCCTGTTGCCACACCAATAACTTCAGCAAAAAAGCCTAATAGTGCTATAATGATAAAGACAATGACATTTTTTTTATTTTGTACAGGATAAAACTTTAGGATCAGGAGGCTTATAAACCATAGATTGATAGCAGACAGAGGAAGAAAAAAATCAGCATAACCGGAATTAATACCAATAAATGCCGAAATATGCATCAACCACAACAACCCAATACCTGAATATTTGTAATGATATGCCTTCATAAATGTTTTGCCGTAAGTTGAGAAATGATTTTTGCAGACATCAAACATAAGGGAATTCCGCCACCTGGATGAACAGACCCACCACAGAAATATAAATTCTTATAAAAACCGGAAAAATTTGGATGTCTCAAAAAAGCGGCAAATTTATTATTGCTGGAAGTTCCATATAGAGAACCCTGAAATGAGGCGGTTTCTTTTTCAATGCCCTGTGGTGTAAGAACTTTTTCTACCTCAATATATTTTTCAATCTGCGTATTCAAGGTTTTATTGATCTTGTTGATGATCTTTTCACGAATAAATGTCGTCTGTTCATCCCAGTCTTGTCCTTCATGGGTAGGAGCATTAACCATAGTAAACCAGTTTTCACAACCTGAAGGTGCATCACTGTCAATATGCTTTGAAGTTATGTTAATGTAAACTGTCGGGTCTTTGTAAAAATATTTTTTTTCAAAAAGATGTTCAAACTCCTTTTTGTAGTTTTTTGAAAATAAGATGTTATGAAGGTCCAGTTCTTTAAATGCTTTATTAATTCCCCAATAAAATATAAGGGCAGAACTTGATCGTTCCTGTTTTAAAGTTTTTTCAGGTTTTGGTGCATCTTTGAGAATATTTTTGTACGCTGTGTAGACATCCATATTGCAGACGATGACATCAGCATGGTATTCTTTACCATGAGTTGTTATGCCACTTGCTTTTTTGCCTTCTGAAATAATATTTTCTACCGGTGAATTCAAATGAAACTCAACCCCAACAGATTCAGCCAGTCTTGTTAAGCTTTGGGAAATATCATGCATGCCTTTTTTAGGCAAATAAGTGCCAAGATGCATTTCCAAATGAGGTATCATGGACATGATCCCCGGTGTTTTGAAAGGAGAAGAACCATTATAAGTTGCAAACCTGTTGAAGAACTGGACGAGTTTTGGATTCTTAAAGCTTTTAGAATTAACCTGATCCAGGCTGTCATTAAGATCAAGTTTATAGGCGTTTCCTAAAGCTTTTACTGTTTTCAGGTTGAGGTATGATGAGGTTTGATGTAATGATTTTTCAAGAAAAACGGGCGAAGTAAGATTATACTTTATCTTACTTTTTTTTAAATAGTTTTGAATGTTTTCTTTAGGTTCATCAAAAGCTGCACTGGCTTCATCTACAAATTTATCAATATCAGCAGAAGCTGAAAATTGAGTACCGTCTTCCCAGAAATAATTGCAAATGTTATCTTTTCTGATATATTCAAAATGATCAGAGGGTGATTTGTCAAATAATTGAAATAATTCTTCTACGAGATTTGGCATTGTAAACAGAGAAGGTCCAAGATCAAATCTATAGCCTCCAAGGTTTACAGCATGAATCTTTCCGCCAGTATAATTGTTTTTTTCAAATACTTTTACATCAAAACCTTGATGTTTTAGTCTAAGTGCGGAAGCCAGGCCGGCTATACCGGCACCTATGACAATGGCTTTGGGCATTTTTTATTTATATTTTTTGAAAAAACGCATAGGCGGAACGAGCATTCCAAAACATTCTCCATCTTCTTTACCTATGTGCTTATGGTGTATTTTATGCGCTCTTCTTATGGCTTTGGCGTACCAATTATCAGCTTTTCTAAACAGCTTGAATCTCTGATGTATAAATATATCATGAACTAAAAAATAAGTTGCGCCATAAGCTGCAATTCCTGCGCCGATTGGAATTCCAAACCAATAACCTTGGCTATCAACGTATATAAAGAAAAACATGCTCACGGCAGCATAAAAAATAAAGAACAAGTCATTTCTTTCCCACCAGCTTTTATGGTCTTTTAAGTGATGGTCTTTGTGCAGTGACCATAAAAAGCCATGCATGACATACTTATGCGTAAACCACGCCATAAATTCCATAAAACAAAATGTGACTAAAAAAACTAAAATAGAGTATACTATCATAATTTAAATCAAATTTAATCTACAAGATAAGTAAGATTGTGCAAGTAAACCAACTTTTTGGTAATCATTTACACGGATTCTGGTTGATTTTATTTGAAGTGAAGGTGTTTTTTTAAGTTTCTGTAACAGTTTGGAATAATAAACATAGGCCGTATATACGCCAAGTTTAGCCTCTACGGGCAGCCTTACAATACCCCTCAATCCGGCTTTAAAATCATCTTCTATTTCAGAAATGATCCTCATTTTGGTAGATTCATCCAGTTTTTCAAGATTTACATTTGGAAAGTAAGCCCGGTTTAAATCTTCATGGTCTGCTTTGAGATCCCTAAGGAAGTTTACTTTTTGAAACGCTGATCCTAATTTCTTGGCATCATGCTTTAATTCATCGTACAATTCATTATCACCTTTCACAAATACCTTTAAACACATGAGTCCAACTACATCTGCACTTCCATAAATGTACTGCTCGTATTCTTCAACAGTTTTGTAAGTGTGTTTGTATAAATCCTTTCTCATACTTGACATAAAGGCATCGTACAGGTGTTCAGGAATATTGTATTTATGCACAGTTTCCTGAAAAGCATTCAAAATAGGGTTAAGGCTTATTTTCTTTTCAATGGCATCGTAAAGCTGTCTTTCAAAATCATCAAAAAGAGCCTCTTTGTCATAATCGTGAAATGTATCTACAATTTCATCAGCAAATCTTACAAATCCATAAATGTTGTATATGTCTTGTCTGATTGAAGGAGCTAAAAGCTTGGTTGCAGATGAAAATGATGTACTATAGGATTTAGTTACATGCATACTGCAATGTCTGGCGATATGATCAAAAATTGACTTCATGGTTTAATCGTATTTCTTTATGAGTTCTGATACTAATTTTCCAGATATCAAAGCAGGTGGCACACCTGGTCCTGGTACTGTAAGCTGTCCTGTAAAATATAAATTCTTTACTTTTTTACTTTTCAGCCTTGGTCTTAAAAATGCTGTTTGTAGTAGCGTATTAGCCATTCCGTAAGCATTTCCTTTGTATGAGTTATAATCATTTTTAAAATCCTTTGCACAAAAGGATTTTTTAAATATAATATTTTTTTGAACGCTTTGACCCGTCAGTTTTTCAAATCTTGTGATGATTTTATGAAAATATTGTTCTCTGAGTTCTTCAGTATCATTAATATCCGGTGCTAAGGGTATCAGGAAAAAACCATTTTCACATCCATCCGGTGCTGTGTCAGGATCAGTAAGAGAAGTAAAATTTGCGTAGAATAAAGGTTCTTTAGGCCATTTCGGTGTTTTGTAAATATCATCTGCATGTTGATTAAAATCGACATCAAAAAACAGATTGTGATGGTTGACATTTTTAAGTTTTTTATCAAAGCCAACGTAGAATAGCAGTGAAGAGGGCGCAAAAACTTTCTTGTCCCAGTATTGTTCAGAATATTGTCTGTATTTTTCATCAAGAAGTGTCTCTGTATGATGATAATCTGCACCTGATAACACATAATCTGCGGTAAGGGTTTCTCCGTTGACTTGAATTCCTTTAACCCGACCTGACTGATTGACATCAATTTTTTCTATGGTGGCATTGGTTTGAAATTCTACACCCAAAGATTCTGCGAGTTCTTTCATCGCCTTCACAACACTAAAAAAACCACCTTTTGGATGCCATGTGCCCAGTCCAAAATCTGCATAATTCATAAAACTGTAGAAAGACGGGGTGTCCTGTGGTCTTGCGCCTAAAAAGAGAACCGGAAATTTAAGAATCTGTTTAAGGTCATTGTTTTCAAAGTCCTTTTCTACATCTCTACTGATGTTGCTAAAAAACTCGCCGACCTTACCTACAGTTGCAGGTGTAACCAATTCAAGTGGTGATTCTCCGGGCTTATAAACCAATTTTTTGATGGCAATGTCATAATTAGACTTTGCATTATCCATAAACTTTTTTAGTTTCTTAGCGCCATCTGTTTCTTTTTCATCAAATGCCTTATAAATCTCATCAAGATTGTCCGAGACTTCAAAAGAATTATTCTCACTAAAAACTACTTTGTATCCTGGATTGAGCTTGTCTAATTTGTAGTAATCCTCTGGCTTTTTGCCGAAATCTCCAAAAAACCGTTCAAATACATCAGGCATCCAATACCATGATGGTCCCATATCAAAAGTAAAGCCTTCATGCTTAAACTGTCTGGCTCTTCCACCTATTGATGCATTTTTTTCAAATACTTTTACTTTATATCCGGATTTTGCCAAGTATGAAGCTGCAGAGAGTGAAGAAAACCCTGAGCCAATGATATGGACAGTTTTAGCCATTTTACAAATTTAAGGTCAATTGATTGATGTCTTCAAATGCTCTGACTCTCGCTGGAAGACTGATATTTTTTTCAATAATTTCATTAGCTTTTCTACCCAATAACCAGTATTCACAGCCGTCATCAGTGCAAATATTTTTGGTAAATCTATTTAAATAATCTTTAATATTTTCAGGTTTAACAGTAAGATAAGAAACGAAAACTGTCTGATCAAAAAGCTTTGAAAGGTAGGTCAAATCTTCCATCGGAAGACTTTGTCCCAGAAATATAACTTTGTAACCGTGCAGTAAGAGCTCATAATTTGTATAAAATAAACCTATATCGTGTATTTCCTCCTCAGGCAGAAACAGTATAAAAACTTTATCTGTCTTCGAGGGCTTCTCAAACTGTAACTTTTCAATATTCAAAAATAATTTTTGCTTGATTAAGGTTGAAATAAATTGCTCATGCGCAGGTGTTATCGTTCCTGCCTGCCATAAAAAACCTATCTCTTTTAATAAGGGTATAAAAACATTATTATAAATTTCCCTGAATGTATTATGTTCAAGCAAACCATCGTAGGTTTTAAGGAAAAGAGCCTGATCAAAATTCATCATAGCCACTTTTAAAGACTTTACAGCTCTATTGGTGTTACTCTTACTCGTAGTAATTTTTTGAACCAATTCACCTATCTCGCTATCATTCATTTTTGAAATTCGGGATATCTTATATCCGTTTTCATTTAAAAAAGCAATGTTTAAAATCTTTTGTAAACCATTTACACCATAACTTCTGATGTTGGTTTCGGTTCTCTTGGGCTCTAATACTTTGTATCTCTTTTCCCACATTCTGATAGTGTGCGCTTTGATACCACTTAGAGATTCCAAGTCTTTGATGCTGAAGTTTTGTTTAATGTTTCCCATAATAAAGTATAACACGTCAAAAATAAAAATTAAAGTTATACTTTGTTTAAAAAGACAAGTTAAATATTAAACACCAGTGTTAAGAAATGTTAAGTATATTTATGATATTCGATCTAAAAGTTTCAACAAAAACCTGTTGTTGAGTCTGTATTGTTAAAGAATACAAAACTTTTAAATCATAGGTAAATTTAATTCTGATAAGTAATTATGCTCATTGTAATTAATAAGACTACCTGAACTTAATTTTATTAAGGTCTTTTTTCTCAAATAATTTATTCTTATGAAAATAAGTTTGACAATACTCAAGGGCGCTTTCTCCTCGTGTTGTCAGGATATTGTATTTACTGGAGTATTTTGCCATAAGGTAATAACTCTCCAAAATGTAAGCAGGTAGCTTATCTATGATGCTTTCCAGATAGTCAAAAATGGCTTTATATTTTTTTTGTTCTCCATAACTCATCAGAACGAGTTCAGTATTATTAAAAAAACGCTCTGCCAGTTTTCTGTCGTAATTTTTTGTTTTAAAACGGCTTAGGATTTCATTATTCATTGTTATGCATTTTTCGTAATTACCCAGATAATAATAATGTTTAGATTTATCAACATCATCAAAGTAGACCAAACCTCCGTCTTTTGTTTTTATTTTTTGCAGTTCGATAAAACTTAGTAGCTTCTCGTAAGCAGCCTCATCCTTTTTGTTGAGGATGTCTTTTAAAAAATACCTGATCTCATTTTCGTGATAAATTGCTGAAATATTATAAGTATCCATAAGTATTTTTTCATAATTGAAAATAAAATCTTTAAAATCTTCATAAGATTTCAAATTTCGATAATCCTGAAAAATAAAATTAATGGCATCATTTAACGATAAGCTGTATAAATTTTCAGAAGTAGTATTATATGTGACTGATTTTACCTTAGTCTCTGGTTTCTCAACATCTTCTAAAATTAATGGAACCCTATCCGATATCTCTAAATTTATCTCAGGCTTTGCTAAAAAGTAGAATATATTATCGCCATCATAATTCATAAAATAGTTGTCAAGTCTATATGAAATATCCGGATCGTTCTTTGGATTGATACTGATTACTGCGCTGACCAGAGAATTATTTTCTATAACCAATTTATTAACAAAATCCGCGTAATATCCCTCACCAATCATAATATTAAAACCTGATGTGCTGAATTTTGAATTTACGTAAGGAACAACATCATACCTGATGTAGTCTAAAATATTATTTGAACCATCAGGTTCGTTTTTTAAAAGCTCGATTTCACTTTCATTGAAAGGTATACCAACAACTATACAGTCCGGAAAATCTTTATAATCCTGATTAGACCAGAGGTCAAAATATTGTGTGGTAATCTTAAATATATTACCGATGTCCGGCACATAAATTACAGGATATCTTTTTTCAATATTGTAATTTTTTGGCGTTAATACCTTAAGCTTTCTGTCGTCTCTGAGGATTCTGCTTTCAAATGGTTCATTTTTATAATTTATAGTGAACTTTGCTTTTAGCATTTCATCTTTCCATCCCTTAATCTTATAAACTTTTTCTTTGACATATTCTTCGAGGTAAATGTTCGGGTTATTATCAAGTTCATAAATTATACCTTCTGTTGCCCAACTACCTTTTGTAAACATAAATTCGGCCGGAAAATAAAATGGTATGGCAATCATTCTTACATAATCAGAAACCTTAAACATTTTTACTTTAGCTGGATTCCAATCTCCTAAATCTGTTTGATTACCCACAATATAAACCTCATCCTCAGGATTTGGCACGATTACCTTAATGATTGTTTTTTCCTGTGCAATGATAGTGCAGGAAAATACCAAGGAAACATACATGAAAAAAAAATAGCGCATTTTTTATTTTTAATGCAAATTAAGCCAATTAATTTCAATTTTCAGATACATATTCAATGGCATTATTTTCCGACTTATTTGATTTTAATTAAGCTAGTAAATAGAATTTTAAATAGTTATATAGCCATAAAAAAATAAGCTGTCTTAAAGTTTATCTTGAGACAGCTTATTGAATAGTAAAATGACTTGACTTTAGGCAGTAATTTTATTTTTAATGCTTTCTAAAGCATTTTCTGACTTGTTCAAAGTTGTTTCGAATGAATTCTTGATATCATTCCATTTTTCTTCTGATGTTGCTTCCAGATTTTCTAAAGTTGATTGCAAGTCGTTTTGATTATTTTCTAATGTATTGATTTTATTTTCAATTTCTGTTTTGGCATCACTTTCTGCTGAGGCTTTTTCAGCTTTTAAGTCGTTTAGCTTTGCTGATATCAAATCAATTGTTTTGTTTGTTCTTGCTTTAAACTCTTCTTTATTCATAATTATTTGTTTTTCTTTAATTTAACGATAATAAAGGTCAAAGACAAACATTTAAAGCACAGATTGTTTATACCGTTTAAATCTTAACATAAGTGACAAATAAAGTGCTTTAATTTAACATCTATAGTTTTGTTTTAAGATTGTGTACACAAAAAGGCTTTGCCATAAAAATTATTGGGCTGAATACACAGCTGCATTACTGAATGATCCATGCATCAGAAATTACAGTCAAGATTTTTTACTGACTCTACAAGTGAAGGCATGCTTTCAACTTTAAAAGCATGAATTCAAAAGAGCTTTGAAATTTTGGCATGTTGTAGAAGTAAAATTGTTTTGGCGTCTTTTATTTCGCCTTTTTCAATCATGTTGTATGCCTTGTTGAATTCCAGCTCCAGAACTTCTATGTCTTCAGTTTCCTTTTCAAGTCCACCACCTTTTCCGGTCTTCATGTGTGGTTTGTATTCGGCAATAAAAAAATGTATGATTTCAGTAACGGCACCGGGCGACATGTATGCTTCAAAAATCTTTTGGGCACTTTTTATCTCATAACCGGTTTCTTCTTTGGTCTCTCTTATTACACATTGTTCCGGGTCTTTTTCATCCAGAATACCTGCACAGACTTCTGTCATCATGCCATCTTTATTCTGGTTCAGATATGTTGGCAATCTGAATTGCCTGGTAAGAATTATGGTCTTTTTTTCGAGGTTGTACAATAGTATGGCAGCCCCGTTTCCTCTGTCGTATACTTCTCGTTTTTGAATTTCTACCGTACCATTTCTTTTTTGGTATCTGAATGTGTATTTGAAAAGTTTATACCAATTGTCAGATAATATTTTTTTGTCAAGAATTTTTAAAAGCATTCAACTAAAATATAATTTTCTGATTGAATGGCTCAGCGTCAGGTTACAATAAAATCAGAAAAAGAAAGGGTTTTTAACTTTTTCTGCGCTTAAGATTTCTAACGCGCTGTAAAAGACTCGGGTGAGAATAATGGATCTGAACGTATAGTGGATGTGGTGTTAAATTACTCAGACTCTTTCTGGAAAGTTTTTTTAAGGCCTGCAGCAAAAATTTGCCATCAAATGTATCTTTTGCATAATTATCTGCCTGATATTCAAATTTTCTGGACAACATATTCATCAGTAAACCTGTTAATGTGGATATTGGTGAATAAAGTAACCCAAATGCGACCAGACCAATGTGGAACCCCGGTTTTTCCACGCCAAGAGCTTCATACAATAACGGGTTACCAATCATAAGGGATAGTATCCAAAGCGTAAACCCAGTTGATATGATTGAGATCACAAGATTGTAAATAATATGCTTGTGTTTATAGTGTCCAACTTCATGGGCCAGGACAGCAACAATCTCTTCTTCCTCGAGGTCATTAACCAGAGTATCATACAAAGTAATTTGTTTTTGTGATCCAAAACCGGAGAAATAGGCGTTGGCTTTTGTACTTCGTTTCGAACCATCTATCACAAAAATATTATCCAGTTGAAAGCCTACTGTTTCTGCATAACTTTCAATCTTATCTCTCAGGCTTCCGTTTTCTAAAGGCGTCTGCTTATTGAATAATGGTACAATCAATTTTGTGTAAAACATATTCATGATCAGGCTGAAAAGACTTATCAATATCCACGCGTAAAGCCAAAACGTGTCTGGAAATTTTTGAAAGAACCAGATAATTAAACTCAGTATAATTCCGCCTAAGATAGCGCCAACAAGCCAGCCCTTTAATTTGTCCAGCCAAAAGAGTTTTTTGGTCGTTTTATTGAATCCAAATTTTTCTTCTATAACAAAAGTAGAGTAGTAGCTAAACGGTGTAGATAATATATCGCTGGCCAAGAGAAGTATGCCAAAAAATAATAATCCTACAGCAATAGGTTGTGAAGTTATGCTGAAGGCTAATTGATTTACGTAGGCGAAACCATCCAGCAATAAAAAAACGACAATAGCTATAAATGATATCCAGCTGCTAAAAGTAACAAATTTGTGCTTTGCGGCTTTGTAGGCCTGAGATTTTTGGTATTCTTTTTCATCGTAGACATCTTTGAGTTCATCTGGAACCTCATCATTAAACTTTTTTGCATTAATGTGATCCAGATATTGCTCAAATATAAATGAAAGTACAACTATTCCTAGAATGATATAGAAAAGCAGTTGTGCGGTCATAAAATCTAAGGTTTGTAGAATTTGGCGTCTTTCTTTAGCTGAGCCATTTTTATTGCCGCAATAGCAGCTTCAGTGCCTTTGTTGCCGTGCTTACCGCCGGACCGATCTATAGATTGTTGTTTGTTATGGTCTGTTAGAACGCAAAAAATAACAGGTATATCCAGATCAATATTCAATTGTGCAATACCGTTTGAAACCCCTTGGCAAACAAAATCGAAGTGCTTTGTCTCTCCTTCAATCACTGACCCAATGACAATGATGGCATCTAGCATATCAAAGCTCTCTGCGAGTGTTTTTGCACCATAGATCAATTCAAAACTACCGGGCACATTCCATCTTACAATATTTTCCTTAAAAACATTATGTTTTATAAAGGCATCAAATGCGCCCTGGAAAAGATTTTGTGTAATATCTGCATTCCACTCAGAAACAACGACTCCAAATTTGAAGTCTTTTGCATCAGGTACATTATCAGAGTCGTATTCAGAAAGATTATTTCCGGAAGTAGCCATTATATTAAGATTTCATGGCCATGGCCTTACCCAGGTATGGCGCTATTTTTTTTGCTTCTTCAGAATCGCTGTATTTCTCTTCTATTCTTTCTAAGTACTCAATTGCACTTTCTGCATCATTTAGTTCAAGGGCAGTTATTGCAGCCTTAAATAAGTATTTTGGTGTAGTGTAATTGTTGTCTCTTCTGTTGGCAGCTTTTACAAAATAATCCAAAGCTTCCTCTGGTTGTTCCAGTTGTAAAAAGGCATCGCCTATTGCACCTATTGCAAAAGTTGCTATGATTTCATCATCAGTTTTGAAAGCTTCCAAATAGCTTATCGCATTTTGATAATCACCTGTATTAAGATAAGATATGCCGGCATAATAATTTGCCAGGTCACCTATTTTTGTAGAACTGTATTCTTCGGCGATATCAACGAAACCAAACTTTCCATTACCACCATTAATGGCCATATTAAAAAGCGAATCTCTTTCAGTCGCGTTTGTAGACTCCAGAGCCATATCAAAATATATCTGTGACTGGTTAAGCTCATTGGCTGCCTCTTCTTCCTTAGGTTCTATGATGTATTTGTTGTAACCTAAGTAGCCAAGGATACCAACAACTGCGACGAGAATCACACCAACTATAACATTCTGGTATTTAGATATAATTTCTTCTGTTTTGGAAGCACCTTCATCCAGCGTATTAAATACTTCAGCTGTTGTTGACTCTTCTTCTATTTTGTCCTGTTTTTCTTTCTTTGTTTTGGGCTTGCCACCGCGCTTTTTATACGTTGCCATATGCTAAATTTATTCGACTTGCAAAAGTATAATTTTTATTGATAACCAATGCTTAATTTTTTAAAAATTGAAAACTCAATTAAAAATGAATGTTTAGCTTTGAAAATAGATTTATGTCTTTTAAAAATATTTTATGGTATTAAACTCATTATCATTGATTTATTATAAAAATTTTGAATCCGCAAAATTTGAATTTGATGATAAAATCAATTGTATTGTCGGACAGAATGGTAAGGGTAAAACCAATATTTTGGATAGTATTTATCACCTGGCTTACACAAAAAGCTATTTTAATCCCATTACCAGACAAAATATAAAGCACGGCGAAGAGTTTTTTGTAGTAGATGGTAATTTTAATAGACTGGATAAAAATGAAAATATTACCATCTCCGTAAAAAAAGGGGATAAAAAAGTAGTGAAGCGTAATGCCAAAGTCTATGACCGGCTAAGTGATCATGTTGGCTTTATTCCTGTGGTGATCATTTCACCCACCGACAGGGATTTAATTCTTGAAGGTAGTGATGTTCGCAGAAAATTTATGGATGCTGTGATTTCTCAGATCGATAAGGTATATCTCAACACACTTATCAAATACAATAATATTCTGAGCCAAAGAAATGCACTGTTGAAATACTTTGCAGCCAACCATACTTTTGACAGCAGTAACCTTGAAGTTTACAATGATCAACTGGTAAGTCTTGGCCAATATATCTATGATAAGCGATGCGATTTTATTGATAAATTTAAAACCATATTGCAAAAAAGATATTTTGAAATATGCAAGAAAGAAGAACCTATTCAAATAACTTATAAAAGCCAATTGCATGACCATAGCCTGGAGAAACTACTTGAAAGTAAATTGCAGAAGGATATGGCATTACAATACACCAGTGTCGGTATTCATAAAGACGATTTAATCTTCGATTTAAATAATTATCCGGTCAAAAAGTTTGGGTCTCAGGGTCAGCAAAAGTCCTATCTTATCGCACTCAAATTTGCACAGTACGATTACATCAAAGAAAGTCAGGGATTAAATCCTATATTACTATTGGATGATATCTTTGATAAGCTGGACGAGCACAGGGTAAAGCACATAGTTAATATGGTAACACAGCAAAATCTGGGTCAAATGTTTATTAGCGACACCCATCCTGAACGCACAGAAGAAGTGGTGAAAGCAAATGCTGAAAAATATAAAATCATAAATTTAGATGAATATGATCTTTAAAATGAAATACGCTTACAGGCTAAAAATTCTTTTACTTTTTACTTTTATTGTTTCATGCCAGAATAAAAAAAATCAGGACATCGAGATTGAAAATTTAAATGGATACTGGGAAATTGTTCAGGCGCAAAATCCTTATGGTAAGAATGTAGTATACAATATCAATACCCAGATAGATTATTTTGAAATAAATGATTCTCTGGGGTTTAGAAAGAAATTAAAGCCAAATTTATCAGGAAACTATAAAACTTCAAAGGCAGTTGAAAAATTTGTCTGGGAATACAGGAACGATACTTTAAGGTTGAAATATAAAACCCCTCTGGATGAATGGGAAGTGGATGTGTTAAGGCTTAATGACAGTCTGATGCTCATAAAAAACAAAGACAATTTTTTGTATACTTACAAAAGATTTGAAGCTTTAAACCTAAACACTGAATAATGGACAACGAATACAATACTAAACACTTAAGTGAGGTGCTTAAGTTGTTTAAGGAAAAAAAGAAACTCAGTGATGGCTTAAACCAGGTTGAGGTCAAAAGAGCCTGGTCTGAACAAATGGGACCTGCTATTGAAAAGCACACTACCAAAGTTCATCTAAAGAAAGACACCTTGTTTGTCAGGCTGGATTCTGCAGTACTTAGAGAAGAGTTAAGTTATGGTAAAACTAAGATAATCAATAATTTAAATGAAAGTCTGGGTACAGCGTTAATCAAAAAAATTGTTTTAAGTTAGATTGTCTTCAATATTGAAAATTGCTTTTGATAAATTTATCCTTACTTTTGCTTAACAGTAAAGACATGTTAAATTAATATTGCAAAGATGATGAATAAAAACACAGTGCTGGGTTGGGCAACATTTATTATGATAGTTGTAGGTATTGGATTGATAGCCTTAGGTGCTTTTAGATATAATGACGTTGCCGGTTGGGGTTTTGCAGCCGTCGGTATTGGTTTTTTTGCTATTGCATGGGTTTTTAATGCCCTAAAAGGAAGGGTGTAAATTACAATTGAGAATTGTAATATTCAGGGTTTCCGGTAACTTCTTCTCCCAGCCAGTTGGGTTTTTTGAAATTTTCATCGGCAGTCTTTAATTCAATTTCTGCGATCACCAAACCCTGGTGATTCTCGTGAAATTCGTCTACTTCAAATATTTTTCCTTCAAAAAGTATTTCAAATCTTGTTTTACTTAAAAGAGGTTTATGGCAAAGGTTAAGAAGATTTTTGGCTTCGCCGGGTTCAATTTCTTTTTCCCATTCTAACCTTGTCCTGCCATCTTTTGAAGATATTCCTTTTACAGTGATAAAGCCCTTATTGTTTTTTAGCCTAATTCTGACAGTTCGGTTTTTGTCCTTGTTCAAAAAGCCTTGAACGATATCATATTTTTTCAAATACGAGTTTTTGTATTCGTCAGATTTGACAAGAAATTTTCTTTCAATTTCTAAATGCATGTTATGGCTTTAGCGCAAATTTCATTATAAATAAAAGTACTACAAAAGCCAGAAAACCCAATAAGACAAATATGCTTCCTTTATAATATTTTTTGTGAAGTACTTTATCGCCTTTATAGCTTATGATCATGACAATGACAAAAGCTATGACAAAAAAGGCAGCAAAAATCCATTGACCTTGTGAGAACATTACGTTTATATCTTATGCAAAAGTAAACTATTTAAAATTTAATGTTTTTAAAATCAAGCTAATTTTAAATATATTTGATATTCTATAAACCATTAATTGTTCTGTCTTGAAGGAAAAACTGAAATTTATTATAGACGATAATTCAACCCTGAGCGGCAGACTATTCGATAGCTTCATCCAATTGTTGATCATTCTTTCTTTAGTGGCTTTTACAATAGAAACCTTTCCTGATAACTCACAAAGTACTCAGGAATTTTTGACAAGATTTGAATGGTTTTGTGTCATTGTTTTTTCTATTGAATATGTCCTAAGGATTTATATTGCCGAAAAGCCATTGAAATATTTTTTTAGTTTTTATGGCATTATAGATTTGTTGGCCGTGTTACCTTTCTATTTATCAAATTTCTTTGACCTTAGAGCTTTAAGAGCATTCAGGATATTCAGGATCTTCAGAATGTTTAAGCTCATCAGGTACAATAAAGCTTTAAGGCGTTTCCATATAGCTTATGGAATAATTAAAGAGGAATTGATCCTTTTCTTAATGCTTACATTTATATTTTTATTTCTGGCTTCTGCTGGTATTTATTATTTTGAGCATGAAGCACAGCCACAATATTTTTCGTCTGTTGTCGATAGTAGTTGGTGGGCTGCTGTAACCCTGACAACTGTTGGCTACGGTGATGTTTATCCTATTACAAGTGGCGGAAAGATATTTACACTTTTTATTCTTTTAGTTGGTGTTGGCATCATAACCATACCCGCCGGACTTATAGCCAGCGCATTATCCAAAGCCAGAAAAATACAGGAAGACCGTCTTGAACAATCAATATTACATGAGGAGTAATGTCAGAAACAATACAACGTTTTTATTACAAGAAAAAGTTCTTAAAATCCCCGGTTATTTTAGGTTTTGGTTATTTGTCAATGGGTATTTTAGGGGCGGTTTTTTTTGATCAAAAGTATATGTATTTTTTCATTGTCGCTGGTCTGGGTTTTATTGTTGAAAATTATCTCAAGAAAACTAAAGGATATATCAGTATAGATGACAAATTTATACGAAATCATCATGGATGGCCAAAGAAAATTGAACTGGAAAAGATAACGGGAATACGATATTATGTAGGAGATTTGACGGTGCTTTCAGATAAAAAATCCATGAGTATTGAAAAAGAATTCCTTGATGAAGAGGACTTTCAACAGCTGGAAGCTCAAATAAAAGCCATTTTAAGCCAAAATTTAGCTTTAAATCCAAAATTAAATAAAATTTCATGATGGCAGGCTTACTTCTGATTGGAGTTTTTCAAATGATTCTTTTAGCAGTTCTGTTATTGCTAATGTACGCACCTGTTTTGGTGGTACTTGTAGATATTTATAAAGGTCACTTCAAACAGAATAAATGGATGTGGTTTGTTATAGTTTTATTATTTAACTATCCGGGTATCGTTTTTTATTTGTTAATTGGCCGACAGGAAAAAATAAAATGATTTGATATGACCTGGCACTTTATCTTGATGGCAATAATGTATGTTTTTGCGGGAATAATGCATTTTGTAAAACCAGGTGCGTACATTAAAATCATGCCTGATTATTTTAAGTATAAACCTTTTCTGGTTTATGCCAGTGGTCTTGCAGAAATTGCCTGCGGTGCAGCATTATTTTTTGATTCGTTAAAGGATATTGCAATTTACGGTATAGTAGCCATGCTGTTGGTTTTCCTTACAGTTCATATCAATATGTTAAAAGGCAAGAAAGAAGCTTTAGGAATTCCTAAAATCATTCTAATTCTTAGGTTACCTCTTCAGTTTTTACTTATTTGGTGGGCAATATATTATTTGTAATATGAGTGCAATAGAGGATAAGCTATCAGAGAGAGAATTAGACCGAGTCATTGAAATGGCCTGGGAAGACCGAACGACTTTCGACGCTATTGAATTTCAATTTGGTTTGAAGGAAGAAGAGGTCATTGAAATCATGAGGCGTAACATGAAATCTTCAAGTTTCAAAATGTGGCGAAAACGCGTACAGGGAAGATCTACAAAACACCAGAAACTTAGAGACAATAAAAAGGGAAGATTTAAATCCTCAAGGCAAAGGCATATCAGCGGGAATAAGATTTCTAAGCGTTAGGAATATATCTGGTTCAGAACTTTAGCCAGTCTTATTCCTGCAATATGGAGCTGTAATTTGAGTGTTTCGTACCAATCATACATATAACGGTAACCCAGATTGTCGCGTTGTTCGGCAGAATTGTAAACTTTTTTTGTAAGTATTCTTATATCTTCGACCCAATCTGCGACACTGCCTTCAGCATAAGATTTTATTTCATCAGGTGTTAACACGGTTTTATTTCTTGCCATTTCAGTATAGCTCATGCCGTAAGAATCTATCATTTCAGAATCCCAAATCCTGTGCAGATTGGAATCTTCCCCAAACCAATCTGCTTCAAAATCATTGCCGCCTTTATCTTCTTTAAGTCCAAGGTGCAATGGCTGATGCATATCTCCAATCAAATGTATGAGCATTTTCAGATAAAAAGTCTGGTCTTCTTCATCAGAAACAGGATCGGTCAAAACATTAATGCAATATTGAATGCCTATGACAATATCGCCATCCTCATTTTTATCAGACTCTGCATAAGTTTCATTTAATCTGGCATTGGCATAGTGCCATACTTTAAACTCATCGTATAAGTCATCCGATTTTATTTCATCGGCAAAGGTTGAGGCTGTAGCCATACTTTGTCCTTGTAGGATTAATTTGATTTTTGCCTTTGCTTTTTCACTCAGGTATTGGTTGGCTATCTCTGCAACCGTCCTGTGGCCCGTTTGTCCCCAATCGTCATTAGCAAAAGAATATAATGTGCTTAAAAAAATGATGAATACAATAAGTCGTTTCATGTCCGGAAAAATTGAAATTTCAATGCAAAAGTAAAAGTTTTTTAAAAGAGAATCTTATAATAACAGCTTTGATTTTGTGTTATATTTAGTATGTTGAATTTGTAACATATTTATAGAAATAAGACTAACAAACTGATGAATAAAAATATCTTTGTAACAATTAAATATTTAAAAAATGTCTAAAAATCTCAAACGCGGAATCATAGCAGGAGCTATTGTTCTAATAGGCTTTATTTTCTACAGTATGACCGCAGGATTTAACAATGAAGCTGTCACACTTCAGGAAAATGCCAAAACAGCATGGAGTAATGTTGAAAGCTCTTACCAACGCCGAAATGATCTGATCGGAAACCTTGTAAAAACGGTACAGGGTGCTGCAGATTTTGAAAGAAAAACACTTACAGAAGTTATTGAGGCCCGGGCAAAAGCGACCTCCGTAAATGTAGACGCCGGTAATTTAAGTCCTGAAAAAATTGCAGCTTTCGGCGAAGCGCAGAGTGGATTGTCTTCGGCCTTATCCAGACTATTGGTGAGTGTAGAAAGGTACCCTGACCTTAAAGCCAATCAAAACTTCTTGAATTTGCAGGCTCAGCTGGAAGGGACTGAAAACAGAATAAATGTTGCCAGAAACCGATACAATGAAGCTGTGGGAAACTATAATATCCTAATTAGAAAATTTCCTAATAAACTTTTTGCAGGCATGTTTGGATTTGATCCCATGACAAGATACGAAGCTGAAGCAGGCGCTGAAAATGCTCCCGATGTAGATTTTAACTTTAATTAAGCTTATGGGTTCTATATCAGATTATATAACAAAAAAGGACGAAGAAGCAATAGTTGATGCCATTAAAAAAGGTGAAAAGCAGACCTCAGGTGAAATAAGACTGCACATAGAAATGAAGTGTCCCGTTGATGACCCTTATCAAAGAGCTTTGTCAGTTTTTGAAATGCTTGAGATGCACAAAACCGAATTAGCCAATGGTATCCTCATTTATCTCGCATTGGATGACCATAAAGTAGTAGTTTGTGGAGATAAGGGTATAAATGATATTGTTGGAGAAAGCTATTGGAAAGATACCATAAAACTGATGGTTAAACACTTTAAGGATGATGATTACAGGCAGGGTCTGATTGAAGGCGTTAATGAAATAAGTCAAAAGCTGAAAAAATACTTTCCATATGAAAAAGGAGATACAAATGAACTCTCAAACGAAATTTCAAAAGGATAGTATGACAGGATTGAGAAAATTATTTACTTTAGGTATTTTCCTGGTCTCTTTTTTTGGGTTGGCACAAAAAGATATTCCACCTGTGCCGGATGTCGAAAAGGCCGTGTATGATTATGCAGATATGTTGAGTTCTTCGGAAGAAAAAGCGCTCAGGCAAAAACTGGAAACCTATGCAGACACGACATCAACTCAGATAGTAATTGCTACAGTCGCATCACTCAACGGAGAGTATATCGCGACCTATGCGACGGAATGGGCTCAAAAATGGGGAATCGGGCAAAAAGGTAAAGATAATGGCGCTTTTATTCTTGTAAGCAAGAATGACAGAAAGATAACCATTCAAAATGGCTATGGTCTTGAAGAGTATCTTACGGATTACAATTCAAAAACTATCATTGACCAAATCATGCAACCCGAATTCAAGCGCGGTAACTTTTATGCAGGATTTGATAAAGCTACAACGGCCATTATAGATCTTTTGGCCGGTAATTTTGATCCGGATGCATTGCGTAATAAATCTTCAAAATTTGACTTCAAAAAGTTAATCCCATTTATTATCATCGTCATATTCATAATCATTGCTATTGCAAGAAGCAGACGTGGTGGAGGAAGAGGTAGTGGCGGTCGGCGAAGTAGCCCCGATCTCTTTGATATACTTGTGCTAAGCAGTTTAGGCGGAAGACATAGCAGCGGTGGTAGTTTTGGTGGAAGTTCAGGAGGCTTTGGCGGTGGAGGCGGCTTTAGCGGTGGCTTCGGCGGCGGTGGCTTCGGTGGTGGAGGTGCTGTTGGAGGTTGGTAAATTCTTAATTGTGAAAAAAATATTTGCATACTTTTTTCTATTATTTACGGGGTTTTTAGTAGCCCAGAACCATATTTCAACAAATATTGAAATCAATGACTTTATAGATGGTACATTGCTGGAACCTGATGAAAGAAAATCCAATACCCTCATCATAATCATTGCAGGTTCAGGTCCTACCAACAGAGATGGAAATTCTACAATCGGAAAGAACAACAGCCTGAAACAACTGGCCCGGTTTTTTGCAGATGAAGGTTTTGCCAGCTTTAGATATGATAAGCGTATTTTTAAGTTGATGAGAAATCAGCAACTCGATCAGTCCCGATTACGTTTTGAAGACTTTGTCAAAGATGCTGCCGATGTAGTGAATTATTTTAAATTGTTCAATAAAGAGACTTACAACTTCGATAAGTTTATCATTACAGGTCACAGTCAGGGTGCTTTGGTTGCAAAATTAGGCAGTCTTAGAACAGCGGTTGATGGATTGATTTTACTTTGTGGATCCTCTAAGCCATTAGAAGAAATGCTGGTAAACCAGCTTAGCGTTCAAGCGCCATTCCTGGTAAATGACCTTAAAATGGCATTAGATTCTATAAAAACAGTTGGATACGTTAAGGATTACAATCCATTACTTAAAACAGTTCTTTATGAAGATGTCCAACCCTTTATGCAATCATGGATGAAATATGATCCGATTGAGGTGGCCAAAAAAATTACAGTTCCAACATTGGTTGTTGGCGGGACGACTGATATTCAAATTCCTGCTGACGACGCTCTAAAACTGGCTGAAAACATGGAAAATGCCAGGGCCGTGGTTGTACAAAATATGAATCATGTGTTAAAAACTGTTGAGGATGTCGGGATAGAAAATCAGAAGTCTTACACCAATCCCTATTTTCCTTTTTCTGAAGATTTAAAATCTGAACTTTCAAAATATTTAGAAAATTTCAAATAATGTATAAACTGGTCGCTTTAGATATTGACGGGACTTTATTAGATAAGAACAGAAATATTTCTCCAAATACGGCTCAAACACTAAGGGCCGTTTCAAAACTGTCTGATGTGGTTTTAATCTCATCAAGAATGCCATCGGCTATGCGATACATTCAAAAAGATTGTGGAATATCAGATAGTCCACTGGTTGCATACAATGGTGGTTTAGTATTGCAAAATGATCAAATGCTGTCAAGCACAGGAATTGATGTTGATATTTTTGAGTCCATCTTAAGTTTAAACAAAGATTTGAATTTACATCTTAGCTTATTCCACAGCGATCAGTGGTATGCACCAATAGATGATTTTTGGTCCCAAAGGGAGATTAGAAATACCAGAGTAAATCCGGTATTCAGGTCAAATGACAGTGTTTTTGAAAATTGGAAATCAGAAAATAAGAATCCGCATAAAATAATGTGTATGGGAGATGAGCTCAAAGTTGATGAGTATTTCGAACGCCTTTCAAAAACATTGGAAAATGAGCTACATCTCTATCGTTCCAAGTCTACTTATATAGAAATAGCACCAAAAAAGATCTCAAAATTATCGGGTTTAGAAGTACTTTTGAAAAATATTTTTCCAAAGTATTCAATGCAGGATATTATTGCCTACGGTGACAATTATAACGATATTGAAATGTTACAGAATGTTGGTATGGGTGTAGCCGTGGCAAATGCCAAGGCAGAGGTAAAGGCGGTAGCACAAGAAATTACAGATTCTAATAAAGATGATGGCGTAGCTAAACACCTTCAAAAAATATTCGGGCTAAAGTTTTAGCATGTTGAGATAATCTCTATTTTTAACCAAAATATTTTTATGGGTGCTGTAATATTTGCTTCTTTTTTTGAAAATGATGCTATTATCTTTGGCCTTTTAATGTTGGTCTTAGGGTTAATTTTTTATACCTCTCAACTTGAGAGCAAATTCTGGAAAACATTCTATAAATACATTCCGGCCTTATTACTTTGTTACTTTTTGCCTGCTGTTTTGAATTCCACTGGTGTCATTTCCACAGAATGGGAAGTTGTGCAGGAGGACGGAACGACCAAAGAAGTTAAATCACAACTTTATTATGTAGCTTCAAGATACCTATTGCCTGCTTCACTGGTTCTGCTTACACTTAGTATAGACCTGAAAGCAATATTTAATCTTGGTTGGCGGGCTTTGCTTATGTTCTTTGCAGGTACAGCTGGTATTGTTATTGGCGGCCCTATAGCCGTTTTGATCGTCTCTGCCATATCACCCGAAACTGTTGGAGGAGTCGGACCCGATGCCATCTGGAGAGGTCTTTCCACATTGGCGGGCAGTTGGATTGGTGGTGGCGCCAATCAGGCTGCTATGCTGGAAATTTATAAATACAATCCGGACAAATATGGCGCTATGGTTTTGGTAGATATTGTTGTGGCTAACGTCTGGATGGCCGTCCTTTTATTTGGTATTGGTCAAAGAAAAAAGATAGATAAATGGTTAAAGGCAGACAATTCGGCCATAGACAATTTAAAAGCGAAAGTAATGGCCTACGAAAGCCAGGTTTCGAGAAAAGCAACACTAACTGATTTTATGGTGATACTCGCTATAGGTTTTACGGGCGTTATGTTCGGGCATTGGTTTGGTGACGGCATTTCTGAGTATTTATCGTCAAATTTCAGGGTTTTTTCTGATAAATCATCTGCTTTGAGTTCATTTTCCAGTCCATTCTTCTGGTTGATAAGTATTGCCACATTCTTTGGGATCATCTTATCTTTTACCAAATTAAAGCGTTATGAAGGTGTTGGTGCCAGCAAGATAGGTTCAGTGTTTATCTATATTCTGGTCGCAACCATTGGTATGAAAATGGACCTTACCACAGTGACCGAAAACCCGGGCTTGATTGGCATTGGTTTTATCTGGATGGGAATTCATGCGCTTCTGCTCATCATTGTGGCAAAATTGATTAAAGCACCATATTTCTTTATGGCTGTGGGCAGTCAGGCCAATGTAGGCGGTGCGGCATCAGCCCCTGTTGTTGCTTCTGCTTTCCATCCATCTTTAACAAGTGTTGGCGTGCTTTTAGCAGTTTTTGGTTATGTCGTTGGGACTTACGCCGCTATATTTTGTACTTACTTAATGCAAATAGCTTCAAATTAACACGTTATGAAAAAATTTATTTTAGGGCTAATAGCTTTTCTATCCATCTTATCCTGCGAAAGTGAAAAGCCGGATTTTGTCATTGAGGGAAAGGTTAAAGGATTAAAAAAAGGAAAGATTTACCTTCAGAAATGGAAGGATTCAACTATAGTCAATATAGATTCCATAAGCCTGTATAATGAAAATAACTTTAGGTTTGAGCAAAAAATAGTTCAACCTGAGATCATGTATCTTCAACTTCAAAAAGATACTGTAGAAATAAAGGATAATTACATTACTTTTTTTGCCGATAAAGGAAAACTAGAGGTGAATTCGACATTAGACGAATTTATGTATGCTGAGCTGAAGGCAGATTACCCAAATCAAAATCAGTTTAATGAATATAATAAAACAATGAGGCGTTTTACGGATCAAAAGCTGGATTTGATAAAAGCTGAATTAGAAGCCAGAAAGAGTAACGATAATGTAAAACTTGACAGTGTAAATAAAGTGTACAACAAAATGAATCGCAGGCGATCGCTTTATAGCATCAATTTTGCGTTGGCAAACACAAATCAAGAGGTTTCCCCGTATGTAATACTTGAACAATCGCAGTACATAAGCAAACCCTATCTGGACACGGTTTACCAAAAACTGGACAAAAAAGTGAAGACCTCCTTTTACGGCAAAAAGCTTAAAAAACTTATAGAGACTTCAAATTAAAATAGACGTATCCTCCTAATTCTGGTTAAAGTATTACTAATTACATTATTATTTAATTGTAATTGTAAAGAATTAATTTTATTTACAAAAGCTAAAATTGTTTATGGAATCTGCAGAAAAAAATTATGTCATTTTGGTAGATGAAAATGATAATCCTATAGGTGAAATGGAAAAAATTGAAGCCCACGAAAAAGGACTTCTGCATAGGGCTTTCTCAGTATTTATTTACAACGACAGAAATGAACTTATGCTTCAGCAAAGGGCTTTGAGTAAGTACCACACACCGGGATTGTGGACAAATACCTGTTGTAGCCATCAAAAGGTTGGAGAATCTAACGTTGAAGCCGGGCAAAGACGTTTAATGGAGGAAATGGGGTTTTCTGTCCCACTGGAGGAAAAAATGTCATTTACTTACAAGGCGCCATTCGATAATGGATTGACGGAGCATGAGTACGATCATATTCTTGTTGGTCATTACAACGAAGAACCCAATCCTAATCCAGAGGAAGTTGAAAGCTGGAAATGGGAAAGTCTGGAAAATGTTCAAAAAGATATTGCAGAAAATCCGGATAAATATACAGCCTGGTTTAAAATTATATTTGATAAATATTTAAAAGCCATCACAAAAACCGCCTGAATATGAAAGTAACCGTTCATCGTAAAGCCCATTTTAATGCCGCTCACCGTCTTTACAGACCCGATTGGGATGAAGACAAAAACGATGCTGTTTTTGGTAAATGCAATAATCCGCATTTTCACGGTCATAATTACGAGTTGGTCGTTTCAGTTACAGGTGAAATTGATCCTGAAACCGGCTATGTTATTGATATGAAGGTATTGAAAGATCTCATCAAATCTGAAGTAGAAGATGCTTTTGATCATAAAAACCTTAACCTGCAGTTAGAAGAATTTAAAACTTTAAATCCTACGGCAGAGAATATCGTTGTTGTTATTTGGGATAAATTAAGAAAACATTTGGAACAGCAACTTGAGCTAAGCGTTACATTATACGAAACCCCGAGAAATTTTGTAACCTACAACGGAGATTGATATGAAAGAAAATGATAAACTGAAGCCTTTTACGGCAACAGATCAGAATGGAGATAAATTTGATATCTCTGAATTTCTAGGAAAAAAGCCACTTGTCATTTATTTTTACCCAAAAGATTTTACGCCTGGCTGCACCAAAGAAGCTTGCAGTTTTAGAGATAGATACGAAGATTTTCAGGAATTAGGTGCCGAAGTTATTGGCATAAGTGGAGATAACGAAAGCTCACATAAAAGATTTGCAAAAAAATACAATCTTCCATTTACATTGCTTTCAGACAAAAATGGTCAATTAAGAAAGCTTTTTGGCGTAAAGAAAAACCTATTGGGCTTGTTATCCGGTAGAGAAACTTTTATTTTTGATGCTGATGGGAAGTTGGTATTAAGGTTCAATAGCCTTAATGCAGAGCCTCACATTAGAAAAGCATTAAAAACCCTTAAGCAACTTCAAAATGATTAAGCTTTATCCTTTAAAATTTAAACCCATACTCAAAGAGAGAATATGGGGTGGCAATGCATTGAATTATAAATCTGACAATGTCTCTTCCACCGATAAGATAGGTGAGTCATGGGAATTAAGTGGTGTTGATGGTAGTGTGTCTGTAATTGCAAACGGTCCACTGAAAGGCAAATCACTCGTTGAAATCTTAAAAACTTACAATGAGGACTTGTTGGGCGTAACAAATTATAAAAGGTTTGGGGAGGAATTTCCTTTACTTATAAAGTTTATAGATGCTAAAGAGAGCTTATCAGTACAGCTGCATCCTGATGATACCATCGCCAGGGCAAAACACGGATGTATGGGTAAAACAGAAATGTGGTACATCATGCAGGCTAAGGGTGATGCGTTTATAATTGCAGATTTTAAAGGGGAAATATCAAAGCAGGATTATATCAAGCTTGTTGAAAATAATACTTTAAAAGAAGCACTAAAATATGTTAATGTAAAACCAGGTGACTTTTACTTTATTGCGCCGGGTTTGATACATGCTATTGGGGAAGGCGTTATGCTAGCAGAAATTCAGCAGACATCGGATATCACTTACAGGATATACGATTGGGACAGAGTAGATGATCAGGGCAATTCCAGAGAACTTCATCAGCAGGAAGCCCTCGATGCTATCGATTTTTCTTCAAAAGAACCCAAAGTGGAATATCAGCAAAATAAAAATATACCTAATGAGGTGGTCTACAACACACATTTTAAAACGGATTATCTTCCTGTACACAAAAATTGTTCGCTGGACTTTTCCGAGAAGGACAGCTTTAATATTCTTATCAATACCGGGCCTGATGCAAAGCTTATTTGTGATGGTAAAAGCTACGATTTTAAGAGCCAGGAAACCTATCTGCTTCCCGCTGTAATTTCAGATATTGAATTAAAAGTCGATAAGGGTGAATTTCTTTTGGTTCATATTTAATTAAAATGTTTTTCAGTTTATAGCCACTAAATTCAATGTCTATCGTATTTTTGGAACGGCTAAGCCAAAACTATGACCAAACCAAGACCCAAAATAACAGGGCTTATCATAACGCTCAACGAAGAGAAAAATATTGCTGATGTCATTCAAAATATTGACTTTGTTGACGAAATAATTGTTTTGGACTCATTTTCAACAGACAAAACTGTAGAAATAGCCGGTTCCTTTGAACAGGTTAGGGTGTATCAAAATAAATTTGAAAATTTTACTGATCAAAGAAATCTTGCCTTAGACTACGCTTCCCATAACTGGATATTATTTTTAGATGCAGATGAACGTCTTACGCCTAAGTTAAAACAAGAAATACTTGAAACGGTTAAAAAGGAAGATGCTGCAGAAGCTTATTACTTTTACCGGAAATTTATGTTTAAAGGTAAACCACTGCATTTCAGCGGTTGGCAAACCGATAAAAACATCAGACTTTTCAAAAAGGATTCAGCAAGATACTCAAAGGAAAGATTAGTACATGAAATCCTGAGGGTAAAAGGAAGGACCAGGGTTATGAAGCATAAATTGATCCATTATTCATACCTTGATTACGAGAGTTATAAAGAGAAAATGGAAAAATATGCAAAGCTGAAAGCCAAAGAGCTTTTTATGAAAGAGGTCAAACCAAATTTTTTTCACTTTTACGTTAAACCTGCTTATAAGTTCTTCTATAAATATATAGTAAGACTGGGTATTTTGGATGGGAAAAAGGGTTTCACTATTTGTTATCTAAATGCTTACAGCGTATATAGTCGATATCCTTATTTGAAAAAGCTGTATAAGGAAAATACGAAGGTGGTTTGATTTATATGTAGTAAGTACAAAGTATTAAGTACAAAGTACAAATTGTAGGGTGTAGAGTTTAAAGTTTATAGTAAAAAGTATTGGATTTCTGCTCAGGTTTGACTATTAAAGCTAGTACTGTAACTGGACACTGCGACTGATTACCGAGACTGAATACTGCAACTGATCACTGGGACTGAATACTGCGACTGAATACTGGGACTGAATACTGGGACTGAATACTGGGACTGAATACTGGGACTGAATACTGTGACTGATTACTGAAACTAAATCCTACTTAAACCTTTCTTTCATCCTTTGTTTACGATGAAATTTCCGTTGAAAGTTTGAAGTTTCTTCCCAGAGCATTTTAAATAGTTTCTCTGAATGTTCACCAGATAATTTACCATACTCGTCGGCAATAATGCTTACCATATCAAGCTTTGGCGTGAGTCGTCTCAAATTTGACATTCTTAATTTTAAGCTCATATGCTTATGAAAACTCATTCTGTTCAGGTCCACCAGATAAAATCTGTATTTTTCTTCATTAACTTTTTTAATGAGCGTATTTCCTGGAGAATGATCTTTAAACTCTATACCGTGTTCATGCATTTTAAAGCAAAGCTGTGTGAATTGTCTTAGGATCAGTTCATGGTTTGGCCATTCAGGGTCACTCACCAACTGCCTGAATAGAAAATCATACTCTAAATGTTCACAAACATAGTAACTGTCTGTCAAACCAAAACTGTCGCGCTTTTCGAGGTAGGCGATTGGCTGAGGCGTTCCTATACCAAAAGAACTGAGTATTTTAGCATAGTCAAAAGAGCGTTTTGCCTTAGACGGCCTTAGGTAGGTATATATGAATTTTTTTATCAGGCTTGGTTTTTTAAACGCTTTTATATTGATGACCATACCATTAATATCAAAAGTTTTAATGCTGTTTCGGCTTCCGCCATAAATGAGATTTCCTTTTTGATTAAAGCCATTGATGCAGTCTAATACCTGAGATGTTATTTCTTTAAAATCCGGATGAACCTCTAATTGCATGAATCTAAAAATCAGTCCGCAAAATTAAGAATATATTTATCAAAAATATAGAGAATCTAATGTATTTGTAAGTAGCGGTAAGCCATATTACAGGAGCTTATTTCAAATCAAGATTCATAAAATTGATGAACTCTGTTTTTAACACTAAAAATTTATTTAAGAATTATTTCCTACTTTTGTATTATTATGCTGAAAATATTCAGACAAATTATAAGTTTTGGATTAGCACTTGTCCTAATGCTATCTACGTTGTCTTTTACGATAAGTAAGCACTATTGTTCAAATATTTTAGTAGACACATCAGTCGTGAAACCCGCGAAATCCTGCGGAATGCATACTCTTGACAAAGGTGAACAAGATCATCAGAGCGAAAAAGATTCCTGTTGTGATGAGGATGTTAAAATCATTGAAGGGCAGGATGAACTCAAAATCGATTTTAATGATTTCAGCTTAGACTTGCCTGATGAATTAGTTGTCTTTAGTATCATTTACAGCTTTCCTGAAAATTACACATTCAAAGCTGAAAGCCACTATAATATTTACCAGCCTCCGGAGTGTCATTGCGATTTTCAACTACTCCACCAGGTATTCCTCATTTGATTTTAGAACATATTCACTTTAGCGCTAATTGATGAATTCAGCTAGCGCATCATCGCTATGTTTATATGTTTTGAAATCAAATCTATGTTAAATAAGCTTATTAAATTTTTTCTCAAACAACGATTAGTGTCGTTGATCTTACTATCGGCCATAATTTTAGGTGGTCTGGTGGTTTCACCTTTTGAGTGGAGTACAGATTTACTGCCAAAAAATCCTATTCCTGTAGATGCTATTCCAAATACAGGAGCCAATCAACAGATTGTATTTACGGACTGGCCCGGACGTTCGCCGCAGGATATAGATGATCAGGTCACTTACCCACTCACGACCTATCTATTGGGTTTACCAGGTGTAAAATCTGTACGCAGTAATTCTATGTTTGGCTTTTCCAGTATCTACATCATTTTTGAAGATGACATAGAATTCTACTGGTCGCGATCCAGAATATTAGAAAAATTAAGTGCCATACCAAAGGAACTATTACCCGAAGGCGTTAAACCAACCTTAGGTCCGGATGCAACAGCACTGGGACAGGTATTTTGGTACACTATAGAACCAAGAGACCAAAATAATCAACCAACAGGCGGTTGGTCTCTGGATGAGATCAGAAGTGTCCAGGATTACTACGTCAGATATGGACTAAGCAGTGCTCAGGGTATCTCTGAGGTTGCTTCCATAGGTGGTTTTGTCAAATCCTATCAAATCGACGTCAATCCAGATGCTTTAAAAACCTATGGGATTTCCTTGATACAGGTGGCTAAGGCGGTGAAAGAAAGTAACAGAGACATTGGCGCTAAGACTTTGGAAATTAATCAGGTAGAATATATCGTTAGAGGTTTGGGTTATATTGAAAACCTTAGGGATTTAGAGCAAATTGTAGTCGCCGAGACCAATAATGTACCTATTTATATTAAGGATGTTGCGGTCATCAAAACCGGACCAAATCAAAGAAGGGGTATTTTAGATAAAGCCGGAGCAGAGGTGGTAGGAGGCGTTGTTATTGCCAGAGACGGGTTCAATCCCATGCAGGCCATTAAGAACACAAAAGCTAAAATAAAAGAGATTTCAACCGGCTTACCACAAAAGACCTTACAGGACGGTACAATAAGTCGTTTAAAGATCATTCCTTTTTATGACCGTTCAGATCTCATCAAGGAAACTATTGGCACGCTTAATCAGGCGATAAGTCTGCAATTAATCATTGCCGTATTGGTTGTCATTATCATTGTATTTAATCTCAGAAGTTCAATTGTTATTTCTGCTGTGCTGCCTGTTTCTGTATTACTGGTGTTTGTAGCCATGAAGGCTTTTAACATACAGGCCAATATTGTTGCGCTGTCAGGTATTGCCATCGCCATCGGTACAATGGTAGATTTGGCGGTTATACTTTCAGAAAATGTATTAAAAACCTTTGAAGCTCATCCGCAGAGAAAGTTGTTAAAAAATATATATGAAGGTTCAGCAGAGGTCAGTTCTGCAATTTTGACGGCTGTATTAACAACGGTCATCAGTTTTATACCGGTCTTTGCACTTCAGGAAGCTGAAGGTAAACTCTTTATTCCCTTAGCTTACACCAAGACTTTTGCCCTGATTTCAGCCTTTGTGGTGACCATATTGATATTGCCAACACTTATGTACTTTGTATTTAAGATTAAGATCAATAAATCAAAAACAGCTTATGTGCTGAATACTGTATTAATTGCTCTCGGGATTATGACAACTTTTTACAACATTTGGCTGGGTGTATTTATTATTTTATACGCAGTATCCTATCTGTTGAATAGGCTAGAAGTCCACAAGTCTTTACACTTACAGAACCTTCATAATTACATATTAATTACCGGTGTTTTAGTTGCGCTTTCCAGTCTATGGTTACCATTGGGATATCAGCAATCCATTTTATCTAATATTGCTTTTGTAGCGGTTTTAGTGGGCCTTATTCTGGCTTTTTACCTGATCTTACAGAAATATTACGGGCATATTCTCAGTTTTTTCCTGGGTCACATTAAAGCCTTTTTGGTAATGCCGATTGTGTCTGTGTTATTGGGTCTTTTAATTTGGCAAGGCTTTACAACAGTATTTTTCTGGCCAAAGAAGGCACTGAACACCTTAAATGTCAATGTAGAAGATACCGGTTTATGGAAAAGCATGTCTCAGACATTTCCTGGTATAGGTAAGGAATTTATGCCGAGTTTAGACGAAGGCAGTTTTATTTTGATGCCGACGAGCATGACGCATTCAGGAATTAGTTTTAATAAAGAAAAACTTCAGCAGATGGACATGCTGGTTTATCAAATCCCTGAAGTAGAGAGTGTGGTCGGTAAGTTAGGGCGTGTAGAATCAGCCGTCGACCCGGCACCGATTTCCATGTTTGAAAATCTTATTACTTATAAACCCGAGTATATTCTCAATGATGACGAAGAGCCTGTAGCTTTTCAATCCAACGATGATGGCTGGTTTAAGTTGAAAAATTTGGCTATTGAAAACGGTCAAGTGGTTTTGAAGAATAATTCTTCAGATCCTATATGGTTCGATCATGATAATTTTGTGTTCAGGAATTCATCGGGAGAAGCTTTTAAAGAAGACATACAGGACAACTTGTTTTTGGAGATCGATAAACAATTTGAAGACTTCTTGATTACTGATGAAAACGGAGCTTATTTCAGAAACTGGCGGATTCACATCCAGTCACCTGATGACATTTGGAATGAAATCGCAAAGGCCACCAAAATACCCGGTATTACGTCTGCTCCGAAATTACAGCCTATAGAAACCCGACAGGTTATGCTACAAACCGGCATGCGTGCTCCGATGGGTATAAAGGTTTCCGGACCAGACCTTGAATCTATAGAAAAGTTTGGTCTGGACTTGGAAGAAATTCTCAAGAACGTTTCAGAAGTAAAAACCAGTGCTGTGTTTGCAGACCGGGTTGTCGCCAAACCTTATTTACAGCTAAGATTAAAACGCCAACAATTGGCCAGATACGGCCTGAGCATAGACGATGTACAAAATTTTATTTCTGTGGCGATAGGAGGACAGGCCATGACCCAGACGGTCGAAGGCCGCGAAAGATACGACGTTCGGGTCAGGTATCCTCGTGAACTTAGAGACCATCCGGAATCCATCAAAAATATGCTCATTTCTACTGGTTCTGGAACACAAATCCCGCTTAGCGAATTGATAGAGGTAGAATACCAACCGGGTCCGCAAATGATAAAGCGTGAAAACACCTTTTTAAATTCTTATGTACTTTTTGACAGGGCAGAAGGTATTGCTGAAGTTGCAGCTGTAGAAGCAGCCCGTAAAGCTATTGACCGTAAAATTGAAAACGGAGAATTGATGGTACCCGAAGGTGTAAGTTATAGATTTGCAGGTAGTTTTGAAAATCAGGTGCGTTCAGAAAAACGACTTTCTCTCATTATACCGGTTGTCATGGTAGTTATATTCTTGATTTTGTACTTTCAATTCAATTCTGTACGAATATCAACCATGGTGTTTTCGTCCATTGCATTGGCTTTTAGTGGTGGCTTTATCATGATCTGGCTTTACGGACAGGATTGGTTTCTGAATATGAGTTGGTTCGGTGAAAATCTCAGGGATATTTTTCAGCTAAAAACCATAAATCTAAGTGTCGCGGTTTGGGTAGGTTTTATCGCTTTGTTCGGTATTGCTACAGACGATGCTGTGCTTATGGCAACCTATCTTAAACAATCTTTTAAAAAGAACCCCACCAAATCAAAGTCGGCTTTAAAGGAAGCTGTGCTTGAAGGTGGGTTAAAGCGAATTCGTCCGGCAGTCATGACCTCGGTAACAACCATCATAGCCTTATTACCAGTCTTATCTTCAACCGGGAAAGGATCTGATATTATGGTACCTATGGCTATTCCTGCTTTTGGCGGGATGTTAATGGCCAGTCTAACTTACTTTTTGTTGCCGATATTGTTTTATCTGGTTTTTAAAAAGCAGGTTCAGTCTAATTCAAAAACTGAAAATGATGAAAGCTAAAAATATATTCCTTTTGAAAACAAGGGTTCACTCATTTGTATTACTCGTGTTTATGATGCTGGTATCAGCACCACAAATGTCAGCTCAGACATTGGCTGAATTAAAACAAATTTCAGCCGAACAGAATTTAGAACTAAAAGCACAATACAAGCAGTTTGAAGCCCGGTTAGAGCAAGTTAATCAAGCCAAAGCGTGGCAGGATCCCAATTTGTCTTTCGGGTATTTTATAAGTCCGATAGAGACCAGAGTAGGTCCGCAGGTTGCCAGATTATCTCTCACCCAGATGTTTCCCTGGTTCGGCACTTATAAGGTTAAAGGTGACATAGCGGCTTTTCAGGCCGAAGCTGAATTTCAAAAATTTCAGGATACCAAACTTAAATTGTTTGTTGAAGTTTCAAGACAATATTATGACTTAATGGCAATAACCTATCAAATTGAACTGGAGCAGCTTCAATTATCAAATTTAGAAGACATCAGGACTATAGTGCAGTCCCAATATGAAAACAATAAAGCACAACTCATCGATGTTTACCGGGTAGATCTTGACATAGACAAACAACGAAATGCTTTGAAGGTGTTGGACCGACAGAATGCTGCCCTTACCGCAAGGCTTAATCAATTGTTGAACAGAAATACATCCGTAGCAATAGTTATAGAAAATCCCAAAAAAGTACTTGAAGGCATTCAAATGCTTTCTATAGATAGTATTTCAAGTCAGCATCCAAGACTTAAGCGTCTTGAAAGTATAAAGGCTTCAGCAAATAAAAATGTTATTCTGGCCGAAAAACAGAATAAACCTCAATTTGGCGTTGGACTGGATTATGCATTTATTCAAAACAGTAATGTTCAAAATGCCGATGCCGGTCAGGATGCTATTATGCCAATGCTTTCCATGAGTCTGCCCATTTTTGGCAAGAAGAATAAATCCCGTAAAAAAGTAGCGGCTTTAGAGGAAGCTTCCGTAAAATTGGCATTAGAAAATGAAGCTCTGGAAATTCATACAGAGTTGGAGATTGCTTACTTTAAACGACAGGAATTAATGGATGTTTTAGATTTATATGAAACCCAGCTAAAGGATTTGAACGATATGATCAGGCTTTCAGAATCTGCATTAGCCAATACACAAATATCTGTTGAAGAACTGCTGGACCTGCAAAATGAGAGACTGATGATTGAAAAACTACGTGTTAAAACACTTGCTGAACTCCATAAAAATCAACAGCTTATAATTTACTTAACTCAAAATGGACAACAATGACCTGGAATAAATTTTTAGAACAATGGGGAAATGCTGCTGAAACCAGTCTCGGTTTCTTTTGGATGGCACTTTGGGCATTCATATTAGGCTATGCCTTAAGTAGTCTTATTCAGGTTTTCGTCACTAAACAGAACATGCAAAATACAATGGGCGGTGCTAATGCAAAATCATTGTTGTTTGGTAGTTTTTTCGGTTTCATCAGTAGTTCTTGTAGTTTCTCCGCATTGGCCACGACAAAATCCTTATTTAAAAAAGGTGCAAGTTTTGTAGCATCTATGGCATTTTTATTAGCTTCTACCAACCTTGTTATAGAGTTGGGAATTGTGATCTCCATTTTTTTGGGGTGGCGGTTTGTTGTTGGAGAATACATCGGCGGCATTTTACTGATTTTAATTGTTTGGTTGTTGGTTGGTATCTTCAATCCAAAGTCAATTATTTCTAAAGCCAGGAAAAAACTGGGAGAATCCAAAAAAGAAGAAAAAGATAAAACGCCGGTCTCAGAAAAAATACAACAAATGGAAAACTGGGTTAAAGTCGGTAAGCAATATGGCATGGAATGGAAAATGGTCTGGAAAGATGTAACCATTGGATTTACCATTGCCGGGATCATATCAGCCTTTGTGCCCGATGCATTTTTTGAAACGCTCTTCATTAACACCGGCGACGGACAAACTGAATTTGGTTTTCTAACCTTATTGGAGCATGCGGTTATAGGACCGTTCGCCGCCTTTATGACTTTTATTGGTTCTATGGGTAATATTCCTCTGGCTGCATTGCTTTTCGGAAAAGGCGTCAGCTTTGCCGGTGTGATGGCTTTTATTTTCAGCGATCTAGTAGTATTTCCCGTGTTACGGATCAACGCCAAATACTACGGCTGGAAAATGTCTTTACTCATTCTGGCTTTACTCTTCACCGCATTGATTGTCACAGCTTTCGTTTTGCATTATGGCTTTGATCTTCTCGGGATACTACCTGATTTATCTCAGGTGAACATTACAGAGCAGGATTTTTTTAAACTTAACTATACCTTTTTTATGAATATCGGGTTTTTGCTCATTTCGGGCGTGCTAATTTATCTGGGGTTCTTTTCAAAGAAAAAGGATATTATGCATATGAAAGAAATGGCCCCTAAAAGTAAATGGCTTGAAAAAATATTAAAATATCTTGCCTTACTAAGTTATTGCTGGTTATTGATAGGAATACTGATTAAAATAATATAAAATGAATAAAAATCTAAAACAATATGGTATTGGTGGGCTGTTGTTGGTAACAGGTGTAATACTTGGAGCGTTCATTTTTTCGGGTGATAAGTCTGCACATGAACATGCTCGGACCAGTATAAGCCAAAAAGAGGAAAAGATTTGGACCTGTTCTATGCATCCGCAGATCAGACAGGATAGCTCAGGGGATTGCCCGATTTGTGGCATGGACCTTATTCCGGCCAGTCAAATGGGATCTGAGATCGATCCTGAGGCCATTAAAATGAGCAAAACAGCACGTACATTGGCCAGGATTGAAACTACCATAGTCGGAAATGCAAAAAAAGAAAGTAACAATGTTAATCTTTCAGGTGAATTAAAGGTAAATGAAGACCGCGTTGAAAGTATATCTGCCAATTATGACGGCAGAATAGAGCGACTGTATATCAACGATGTTGGTGAGCAAGTAAGAAAAGGACAGGTTATAGCCCAAATCTATGCTCCGGATCTTCAGATTTTAAAAGAGGAATATATACTTGCAAAAAATCAGGGTAACTCCGGTTTATTGGAAAGTGTTACCAAAAAGATAAGAAATCTGGATCTCAATACCAATGACATATTGGCGATGCAAGATGGTGTACTCAACTTTAAAACGCCGGTTTCAGGTGTTGTTTCCGTGCTTAATGTCAATCAGGGAGATAACATCAAAACCGATCAGCAATTGATGCAGATAGCAGACTTGTCAACACTTTGGGCAAGTTTTGATGTGTATCAAAGCGCATTGGATTTGGTTTCTGAAGGTGATATCCTCAACATTAATATTCCGAATAGCTCTTCGGTCTCTGCAAAAGTTGACTTTGTTTCACCGGTTTTAGATCAAAAAACCCGTTCTGCAAAAGCAAGAGCGATTGTTGATAATAATAATCTAAAGCTAAAACCAGGCGTCTTTATTTCAGCAGAGTTACAACATGATACTGATCAAAAACAAAACAAAGGCAGTGTAATGATTCCCCGATCTGCTGTATTATGGACGGGTGTGCGTTCTGTTGTCTATAAAGAGATTGAAGATGAAAGCGGGGTTTATTATAAGTTGAGAGAAGTTAAAACAGGACAATATAAAGGAAATGATGTTGAAATTTTATCCGGCATTTCCCTTGGTGATGTTATCGTTAGTCATGGCGCTTTCAGTATTGATTCGGAAGCACAGCTGTCCGATAAACGCAGTATGATGAACATTGACAAAAATCAGAGCTCTGAACAACAGGTAAATTCAGATATAGATAATAAATTGCTCAAGTACTATTTAGAATTAAAGAACGCTTTGGTCAAAGATGATTTTGAAGGCTCTAAAGCTATTCTGAAAGACTTTCAGAAAATACTAAAGAGTTCAGTAGATAAAAATCAATTATTAAGTACTTTAGAGCCAACCTTGAATTCGATGATTACATCAAAAAATATTGAGGATTTGAGGCAAAATTTTATTAACCTCTCTGAAGAAATGATCGATTATACAAAAGGATTAAATATTGAACCGACGCTTTATGTGCAATATTGCCCTATGGCAAATTCAAATGAAGGAGCCTATTGGTTAAGCCTTGACAGCAACATTCGTAATCCTTATTTCGGGGCGTCGATGTTAAAATGCGGAGAAGTTCGTGAAGTGATTTATCCCGGGGAATAATAAAAAGCCTTATTTGAGAGGATGATTTTTAAAACGGAACATAAAAAAATATACTAATTTTAAACTTTTAAATCAATAAATTAAATAACCATGAAAAAAGTAATTTTAAGTGCAGCAATCATAGCTGCCATCGGACTGGTAAGCTGTAAAAACGACGTTAAGCAGAACGAGGAGAATGACACAACAGAAGTTTCAGTAGAAGACAAAGAAACATCCACAGAGATGGCTATGACCGAAACGAGTTTTGGTGTACGTGGAAATTGCGGCATGTGCAAAGAAACCATAGAAAAAGCAGCTCACAGTGTAGATGGTGTGGCAATGGCCAATTGGGATAAGGATAAAAAAAAGATTGATGTAAAATTTGACGAGTCCAAAACCGATATGATGGCTATTCATAATGCGATAGCCGCTTCAGGCTATGATACGGATCAAGTAGAAGCCAATGAAGAAGCTTACAACAATTTACCGGAATGTTGCCGGTATGACCATGGCATGATGATGAATCAATCCGATGAGATGATGCATGAAGAACGTGAGGACGATGAAATGCACTAATTTTTAGTAAAAAGATTAGATTACCTGACAAATCAAAGTTCTATTTGTCAGGTAATTTTATTTTTACATCAAATTTTATAACACATAATAATTTTGAATGATTGCCGTATTTCATAAAGTATTTTAACAGGCAATAACTGAAATTAACTGAAAACTTAAATATTGGAGTAATTTATAATTAATGAATACAGATGAATCCATAGTAATACCTTTATCAATTGCACTTATCATGCTGGGCATTGGTTTCAATATTCCTTTTGGTGCTTTGAGAAGTGTTTTTACGAGACCAAAAGGTATTATTACAGGACTGACCTGTCAGATGATTTTACTTCCATTGATTGCTTTTTTGATTGCCTTTATTTTTCCAATCGACCCATTATTTAAAGTTGGTCTGATTTTAGTTGCCGCGTGTCCCGGAGGCACAGCCTCAAATCTGGTGACACACTTACTTAAGGGTAGAATTGCACTTTCTGTTTCTCTGACATCTTTCAACAGTTTTTTGATCATTTTTACCATTCCTTTGATCTTAGGACTGGCACTAAATATATTTATGGATGAAGGCGCAGAAATTTCTCTTTCTTTTGTAGATACGCTTAAAGAAGTTCTAACTACGGTCATTATACCAACTTTCATTGGTATGACCATAAACTATTATTACCCTAACTTCACTTACAGATTACAAAAGCCTTTAAGATATATTTTACCTTTATTATTGGTCGTCGTTTTTGTATTCGCGGCCAAAGGGGATTCTGGTGACGTAGATGTAAAGCAGCGCTTACTAAGCCATCTGGACTTATTATTGCCATCTTTTCTACTAAACCTGTCAGGTATTCTGATTGGTTACAGAATAGGCAGAATAGTTGGAATCACTCACGGTGGAAGTTATACCATAGCTGTTGAAATGGGTTTGCAAAACAGTGCCCTGGCCGTTTTTATTGCTACTCAGCTTTTGAATGATAATGATATTGCGCTTATGGCTGTGATTTACAGTAGTTTTACGTTCTTTACTACAATAGGTTTTGCTTACATGTTGAAAGAACATATTACATTAGTTCAGCTTTTCAGGAATATTTACATTAAAATTTACGGTAAAAATCGGAGGTTGTAACTGTAAGTCTTTGTGAATAATTGAATTTGATTTTCTTTTAAAAAGCATTTATAATAAGGAAATTAGATATACTTAAAAATTAGTAATTTTGAAAATCAATTTATTTGAATGTTCAAACACTACCTCATTACCCGCTTCAATCTCAGAAACCCCGATTGGAGTAAGACCAAAAATCAGGAATTGCTCCTAACCGATGAATGGATGACGCATCGGTTGGAGTTGTTTCAAAATTTTTGCCTACCCGGAGTCTTAGCTCAAACCAATAAGAATTTTACCTGGCTGATTTATTTTGATACTTCAACTGATCCAAAATTTAAATCTAAAATTTATGAACTGTTAAGTGGATATGATTTTATCAGGCATTTTTATATTGATGGCATGCCGGATTTTAATCCTTCTATTGTCAGTTTTATTGAAGATGATGCCCAAACGGCAGATTTCATTATTTCATCCCGTTTAGATAATGACGATTGTATTCACAGAGATTTTATTGCTGAAATTCAGAAGCAGTTCAATCAACAGGACTTTATGGCCATTGATGTAGTGAAAGGTTACTCGATGCAGATTTCTCCGGAATATATGCTGGGCAAGAAGGAGCATGTCTTTAACCCATTTTTAAGTCTGATTGAAGCCAAAAAGGACTTTCAGACCATCTGGAAAACAGATCATAATCTATGGAAGAAAGAAGACCGCGTCATCAAAATTAAGGATAAAAGACTTTGGCTTTCGATTATCCATAACAAAAATAAAGTCAATGAATTTGACGGTTATGGCAATGTAAGCTGGTCTGAAGTATCGCAGGATTTTATAGTAAATGAAAGTTTAAAAGACGAAATATCTGATACCTTGATTCCACAGAACAAATGGCGCTGGCTAAGTTTTAAAAATAAATTGTATGTGAGGTATGTGATCTTTAGCAAAACATTTAAGAAGTCTATCGGGATCTATAAATTAAAATCTAAATGAAAGCTGTAAAATGTACACTTGTTGCACCAACTTACAACTGGCCTGAAGCGCTAAATTTACTTCTTAAAAGTGTAATGCATCAAAGTCGTCTGCCCGATGAGGTTATCATTGCAGATGATGGTTCTACTCAGGAGACCAAAGCCGTTATTGACCGCTACAAACATATCTTTCCTGTACCGCTTATTCATATTTGGCATGAGGATGAGGGTAATCAAAAACCCAAAATCATGAATAAAGCCATTGCAATGGCAAACTATGACTACATCATCGAAATAGACGGTGACATCATCATGCATAAACATTTTGTTAGAGATCATTTACGTTTTGCAGAAAAGGGGTATTATCTTTATGGTTCAAGAGTAAATATTCAGAAACCACATCTAGCCGATTTATTTAAAAATGAACAAATTAAGTTTAATTTCTTTTCAAAAGGGATAAAAAAGCGTGGCAGAACCATCCATTTTCCGCTTTTTAGCTCGTTTATTAAACCGGTAGAAGAACGTTCCAGAAAATTGAGGGGTTGTAACATGTCTTTTTGGCGTGAAGATTTTATCAGGATTAATGGATTTAATGAAGAGCTTGTTGGCTGGGGCATAGATGATTCTGAAATGGTACAACGATTGCATAATATTGGTGTTAAAGGCAAACGGCTAAAACACGCTGGACTGGCTTATCATATATACCATAAGGAACAGTCAAAATCGCATCTGGACATCAACTTAGCCATTGAAAAACAGGCCGAAGAAGAGAAAATAAAATATGCCGAAAAAGGCGTAGACCAATATTTATAATATGTTTGACTATCATCTAAAGACCAGCAAAAAAAGAAAGCAAAAAGTTTTCAATAAAATTCTTAGTAAAGACATTCAAAATAATGATGTCGTCAACATACATTGTACAGGACCAAAAAATGTAGGAGATTACTACTGTGGTCCACATCTATACTTCGATAGGCTTAGGGGGAAAAAGCACAGTATTTTTGGTTTCAGGTCCATGAAAAAATCAGTAACGCGGCGATTTGAAAAGCAAGTTGTTGAAAAACAGCTAATTATTGGTGGCGGTGGTCTACTGAATATTAAAACCTTTAAATGGCAAATGCAGCTATTTCAAAAGCTGGCTGAAAAAGGGAAGAAAGTAGTTGTATGGGGAGCCGGACACAATGAAATTAACCTTGATGATTATAAACAAAATAAGACATACTGGAATGATTTATCAAAATTTGGTTTAGTTGGAACCAGAGATTTTAGCATGCCTTTTGAGTGGGTGCCTTGTGTAAGTTGCCTACATCCGGTTTTTGATAAAACCTATGATGAACAGCATGAAGTTGGATTGTTATTTAATACAAAGTCCTTTAAAGACAAGACCTTTATTGACAAATTCAGTCATTATCCATTTTCATCAAATACTACTAACCTGGAAGAGATGATAGGTTTTATAGGTGCTTCAAGAACATTGGTCACAAATAGTTATCATGCTATGTACTGGGGAATTTTAATGGGTAAAAGGGTTGTGGCTATTCCTGCAACATCAAAATTCTTAGATTTTAAATATAAAGTGCCCATCGCCACGTTTGATGATTTTGAAGATCACCTGAAAAAAACACAGGTTTACAATGGCGTTCTTGAAGAATGCAGAGAGATCAACCTTAAGTTTGCAGATAAGGTATTCGACTATTTAGATTTATAACATTAAATAATTTCTTTAAACTCAAAACTTATATTTAAAGTCAATAACCCCAAAAGAGTTACAAGTCTGTTTTGAGTGCCTTCACAATATTGTAAATTTGCAAAGAAAAATTGAAGTCGTCAATTTTATACAATGTTTCACTGATGGTTAATTATTAGTAATAAGATATTCATGCCAACATATAAAGAAGCCATAGCGCATCCTGTTTTTAAATCAATTTCAGTTGTAGCCGACAAACTCGAACTGGATACCTATGTTATAGGTGGTTTTGTTCGTGACTATTTTCTTGAAAGGCAAAAAAATAAAGATATAGACATTGTGTGTGTTGGTAATGGCATCTTGTTGGCTGAAAATGTCGCGAAAGAACTGGGTATTTCCAAAAAACGGATCAAGATTTTTAAGCGTTTTGGAACAGCCATGCTCCATTATAAAGGGATCGATATTGAATTTGTAGGCGCTAGAAAAGAATCCTATTCAAAAGATAGCAGAAATCCAAGTGTTTCTCCCGGAAGCCTGGAAGACGATCAAAACAGAAGAGATTTTACCATAAATGCACTGGCATTGCAACTAAATGCTGAAAATTTTGGTAAGCTTTTAGATCCTTTTGATGGTATAAAAGATTTAGAAGCGAAGATCATTAAAACTCCCTTAGAACCTGAAATCACATTCTCAGATGATCCATTGAGAATGATGCGCGCTGTGAGATTTTCAGCTCAACTGGGTTTCTGGATAGAAGAAAAGACCTTTAAAGCTGTTCAGCAACAAGCTAAAAGGTTGAAGATTGTATCACCTGAACGCATAATCGATGAATTCAATAAAATCATGCTTACGCCAAAACCTTCAAATGGTTTAGGTTTATTGCTTAAAAGTAATTTGCTGAAGATGTTTCTGCCTGAATTGGTAGCCTTACGTGGTGTCGATGATGTTGATGGTCAACGCCATAAAGAGAATTTTTGGCACACGCTCGAAGTTGTTGATAATATTTCTCAGCATACAGAAAATTTGTGGTTACGATGGGCGGCACTATTGCACGATATTGGTAAAGCCCCAACAAAAAGATTCGATAAAAATCTCGGATGGACCTTCCATGGTCACGAATTTAAGGGTTCAAAGATGGTTTACAAATTGTTCAAAAGACTTAAAATGCCTTTGAACGATAAAATGAAGTATGTACAAAAACTGGTTTTGATGAGTTCCAGACCCATTGCTGTTGTGGATGAAGATGCTACAGATTCTGCAGTGAGAAGACTCATTTTTGATGCCGGTGATGATATTGAAGACCTGATGACCCTATGCGAGGCAGACATCACGACCAAAAATCCAAAGCGGTATGAAAAGTACTACAATAATTTTCAGAAAGTCCGTCAAAAAATTAAAGACGTTGAAGAACGTGACCACATCAGAAACTTTCAGCCTCCTGTTTCCGGTGAAGATATCATGAAGGTCTTTAATATAGAGCCTTCAAAAGAGATCGGTATCATCAAATCCGCTATCAAAGAAGCTATTCTGGAAGGTGAAATTCCCAATGATAAAGAGGCAGCCATTAAATTTATGTTGGATAAAGGTAAAGCACTTGGACTGGAAGTATATCAAAGCTAAGCCTTAGAGCCTTAGTTAAACCCGACTTATGCATTAAAAGGCGAAGAATGAGCCGAATTAAAGCATTAGTAAGGGTTAACCCCGAGATAGAAAAACACCATTAAGGTGATTTGATAAAATCGACTTATTGGAAAAGTTTTCTTATTCGTTATGCGTTTGAAAACTTTCAAATGCATAATCCGGGTTAAATTTATTACCCAAACGTATCAGCCTTTTTCTTTGTATCATATAAAAAACCGATGCAATACTTGGTGTAATGATCATACTGATAACCCAAAAAGTTTTGTTGTAGATTTTTCTTTTTACGATATCATTCAATATGATGACCCAAGTCGTAAAATAAGTCATTAAACCAATTGTCAGAAAGAATTCTGCGTAATTCCAATCATAGATTTTTGCAAGTGCGCCAATAATGGTTAACAAGGTATTTCCAATAACCAGAAACCAAACAATTTTTGTACTTATTTTAAAATCCTCATCTCTCATGATTGAATGCTTTATACATTAATTTTAATTGATATGCTTCTGTGCTTTATATGAAGATCTTACCAATGCGCTACTTTCAACGTGCCTGAATCCTAATTCTTTACCGATAGTTTCGTACTTCTTGAATTGATCAGGGGTAATGAATTGCTTAACAGGCAAATGTTGTTTACTAGGTTGTAAGTATTGACCGATAGTCACGACATCAACATCAACTGAACGTAAATCTTTAAGCGTTTGAATAACTTCATCTTCTTTTTCACCAAGACCTAACATAATACCAGATTTAGTCCTGTTGATGCCCTGTTTTTTCAGATATTCTAAAACATCAAGACTTCTGTCGTATTTGGCTTGTATCCTTACTTCACGAGTTAAACGTCTTACGGTTTCCATATTATGGGAAACAACTTCCGGTTTAACTTCTATGATACGGTCAATATTTCTTTTTACACCTTGGAAATCAGGAATTAAGGTTTCCAAGGTTGTTTCAGGATTCATTCTCCTGATCGCCTGAACCGTTTCTTGCCAAATAATGGATCCCATGTCTTTAAGATCATCACGATCTACACTTGTGATAACTGCGTGTTTGATGCCCATAATTTTTATGGAGCGTGCTACCTTTTCCGGCTCATCCCAGGCTACATCTTCAGGTCTTCCGGTTTTTACACCGCAAAAACCACAGGAACGTGTACAAACATTCCCTAGAATCATGAATGTTGCTGTACCTTCACCCCAGCATTCACCCATATTAGGACAACTTCCTGAGGTACATATGGTGTGCAGGTCATACTTATCTACCAATTTGCGTAGATTTCGGTATTTTTCCCCTGTAGGTAACTTAACCCTTAACCACTTCGGCTTTCCCTTCGTAGTTGTTTGGTTATTAGATTTATTTATAATTTTTCTTTCTTCTTTTACTTCTGGTGTAGCAACTGCTGTACTCATATCATTCATTTAATACTACAAATTTATGAAATAATGATGAGTTAAAAACATTAGGCACTTTTTCAAACAAAATATTAAGAAAGCTTGGAGGTTGACTTATATAGTTTCTTGTTTCTTGTTTCTTGTTTCTTGTTTCTGTTTTTTTGTTCTTTTCGACTGCGTGGTCATTGAGCTTAATTGAAATACCTACTTTGACTGAGCTCACTTCGACAGGCTTAGCGCATCGCAGCACAATGCAGGATGACAATTGGTTTCTGGATTAAGTTTACATAAACTTGTCAACCTTATTTATGAGGCTTCAGGCTTCAATCTTTAAACTTTAAACCTAAAACATGAAAATAATTGTTGTTTTGAAACATTAAGGCATTAAGAAAATTAAGCATTTCTAAACCACAGGACGATATAATTCTATTTAGAAGCCACTAATGCACGAATACTTAAAAATTAAAATTGTCAACCTTATTCATGAGGCTTCAAACTTTAAACTAAAAACATTAAACCCCTATCAATCATGATGATATGGTAAATTGTTCAAGATAGAGTAAGCTCTGTAGGTTTGCTCAATAAATACAAGTCTGATCATTTCGTGCGTGAAGGTCATGGCAGATAATGCAATTTTTTGATTGGATCTGCGGTATATATCTTCAGAAAAGCCGTACGGACCACCAATAAGAAAGCACAGGGTTTTGATACCAGCATTCATCTTTTCCTGATAGAATTTTGCAAAACCTCTTGAGGTCAGGGTTTTACCTTTTTCATCCAGTAAAACTACCCAATCAGATGTGCTGATTTGCTTTTGAAAAAGTTCAGCCTCTTTTGATTTTTGTTTTTTTTCAGAAAGATTTTTAGTGTTTTTGATATCGGGTATACTTACAATTTCAAATTGTACATAGTGTTTCAATCTGTTATGATAATTGTCAACCAATGTTTGAATTTCGCGGGTTTTGGTATCGCCGATTTGTAATAATTTTATTTTCAAATTGATTTATTTAGATTACAAACTTAAAATATATCTGTCAATATGATAAAAATCAGCTTTATCAGGCAAAAATTATTTTTCTCTTAATAGTTTTTTGTTCTTAATAATTAAACTTTGCAAACTCATATTTCAAATAACAATCATTTATGAATAAAGGGATATACATTGCCACAAGTGAGCCTAATAGCGGAAAGTCTATAGTCGCTTTGGGTTTAATGAAAATGTTGTTGTCAAAAACACCAAAAGTAGGTTACTTCAGACCAATTATAGATTATAATGCCAATGGTAACCGAGACAACCACATCAATACCATCTTAACCCATTTCGATTTAAAGGTAGATTATGAGGAATGTTATGCTTTTACAAGACCTGAATTCTTAAACAAATTGAATTCTGACAAGGATGGCGAAATTATAGACACCATCATAGAAAAATACAAAACCCTTGAAGAACAAAATGATTTCATGTTGGTTGAAGGAACCGATTTTTCCGGTGAAGGGGTTTCAATAGAACTGGATTTGAATGTATATATCGCCAAAAACCTAGGATTACCTACAGTGATTGTAACCAGTGGTATTGGTAAGAATCTTCAGGAATTTATTAATGCCATGCATTTGGCTTATGATTCTTATGATGAAAAAGGCGTGAAAGTTTCAGCCGTTATTGCCAACAAGGTTCAGGAGGAAAATATAGATACCATTGTAAGTGAAGTCACAACCAAGGTAGCAAAAGATGTTGTCGTAAATGCAATTCCATTGGTTTCTAATTTGAAAAATCCTAGTGTAAAAGAAATATCCAAAGCTATAGACGCAAAAGTTTTGTTTGGCGAAGATTTATTGAATTCACAAAGTTCCAGCTTCAAAGTCGGCGCCATGCAGTTAGAAAATTACCTTAACTACCTTGAACAGGACTGCCTGATCATTACGCCCGGAGACCGTTCCGACATTATCTTAGGGGCATTGCAGGCCAATATATCCAGTAACTATCCTAAAATTTCAGGAATCGTATTGACAGGTGGATTAGTGCCTGAGCCCTCAATAACTAAACTAATAGAGGGTTTAAAGTATCTGGTACCCATATTATCTGTTGAACAGGGAACTTTTGAAGTAGCCAATAAAATAGGAAACATGCGTACACACATGTATGCGGATAATGAAGAGAAGATCCTTTTAGCCTTGAGTACCTTTGAAAAGCATTGTGAAACTGAGAAATTATCTGAAAAACTGGTCAATTTCAAACATGATGGTGTGACACCAAGAATGTTTCAATATAACCTTTTAAAAAGAGCTAAGAGGCAAAGAAAACACATTGTTTTGCCCGAAGGTGAAGATGACAGGATCATTACAGCGGCAGCAAGATTGTCGTTGATGGATTTTGTAGACCTTACCCTACTTGGTCAGGAAGAAAAGATCAAGGAAAGTGTGGTCAGACTTGGCCTGAAAATGAATTTTGAAAATATTAATATTATAAATCCATTGCATTCTGAACATTTACAGGATTTTGCAGAAACACTATATAACCTTAGAAAACATAAAGGGCTAACTATTGAAGTGGCTGAAGACCTGATTATAGATGTATCTTATTTTGGTACCATGATGGTACACAAAGGCCTGGCCGATGGTATGGTTTCCGGAGCAGTACATACCACACAGCACACCATAAAGCCGGCGCTTCAGTTTGTCAAGATGAAGCCGGGTGTATCGGTAGTATCTTCCGTGTTTTTTATGTGTCTGGAAGACCGAGTGTCTGTATTTGGTGATTGTGCCATCAATCCGAATCCAAATGCTGAACAATTGGCAGAGATAGCTATATCTTCTGCAGAATCAAGCAAGGCCTTTGGTATCGAAGCCAGAATAGCCATGTTGTCCTATTCTTCAGGAAGTTCCGGAAAAGGCGAAGATGTTGATAAAGTGAGAAAGGCTACAGAAATTGTGAAACAAAAGAGACCTGATCTTAATATTGAAGGACCAATACAATACGATGCAGCAGTAGATATGGCTGTTGGTCAAAGTAAATTACCGGATTCTAAAGTAGCCGGTCAGGCCACAGTACTTATTTTCCCTGACCTGAACACCGGTAATAATACTTATAAAGCGGTACAGCGTGAGACAGGAGCCATAGCCATCGGACCAATGCTTCAGGGATTAAATAAACCGGTAAACGACCTGAGCCGGGGTTGTACAGTAGATGATATTTTTAACACGGTAGTTATCACTGCCATTCAAGCTCAAGACCAGTAAATATGAATGTTTTAGTCATTAATTCAGGGAGTTCTTCAATAAAATATCAGCTCATCAGTATGCCATCAGAAAACGTGGTGGCCAGTGGCTTAATTGAGAGAATTGGCAATAGCAATGCCGTAATTTCTTACAAAACCTCAGAGCAAAACATATCTAAAGAACTTGAGATAAGTGATCATGAAAAAGGACTTTCAGAAATGAATCGCTTTCTGATGCATTCTGAAATTGGAGTCATTAAAGACAAGAGCGAAATTCAGGTGGTTGGTCATCGTGTGGTGCACGGCGGAAAAGATTTTTCTGATACAGTTGAAATTACCGACGAAATTAAATCAAAAATAAAAAGTCTTTCGGTGCTTGCTCCACTTCACAATCCTAATAATTTAAAAGGTATTGAAGTTGCTGAGAAAGTTTTTCCAAACGCCATGCAAGTGGGCGTATTTGATACGGCATTTTTTCATGAGATGCCCGAAAGAGCATTCAGATATGCCATTCCAAATTCTTTTTACAAGAAATATGACATCAGGGCATATGGTTTTCATGGAACGAGTCATAAGTATGTCAGCGAAAAGGCACAGCAATTTTTAGCATCCAGAGAATTACCTGGTAATAAAATGATAACTATTCATTTAGGTAACGGCTGTAGTATGACGGCTATAAAAGATGGTAAAGCAATTGACCATTCTTTGGGCTTTGGTCCGGCAAACGGCCTGATTATGGGGACACGTTCCGGTGACATAGACCAGTCAGTTATTTTTTACCTTATTAATCAGTTAGGATATTCACCTGATGAGGTAAATAATATTATTCAAAAGGAAAGCGGTATGCTGGGACTTACAGGGCATCACGATTTAAGAGATATACAACAGAAAGCAGCAGAAGGAAATAAGGCGTGCCAACTGGCTCTTGATATGAATACTTATAGAATAAAAAAGTATATAGGATCTTATGTTGCAGCACTTAATGGTCTGGATGCTATTGTGTTTACTGCCGGTATCGGAGAAAACAGTAGTGTGATCAGAAAAATGGCCTGCAGTAATTTACAATACCTTGGAATAGAAATTGATGATGCCATGAATGATCAAAGAATTGAAAATATTTCAGATATAAGTCTGAAATCTTCGAAAACAAAAGTCTTAGTTATTCCAACTAATGAAGAGCTCGAAATTGCGAAACAGTCTTATAACCTGATTTCGAAATCAGATATATAAGCTTTAGTGTTGAAGACCGGTTTTTAGGTTAAATTAAGTTACATTTGCTTTAAAGACCGAATATGATTACCGATACTCAATTTAATAAGGAAATAGATATTATAATTGACAATGCCGTACGTGAAGATATTGGCGACGGCGACCACTCTTCACTGGCTTGTATTCCTCACGATGCCAAAGGAGCTGCAGTTTTATTAGTAAAGGATAATGGTGTTTTAGCCGGTGTAGAGTTTGCAATTAAGGTGTTTCAAAAGATCGATGCCAGTTTGAATTTAGAAATATTCAAAAATGACGGAGATACTGTCGTCAAAGGTGATATTGTATTCAAAGTGACCGGTTCCAGTCAGTCTATTCTAAAGGGAGAGCGTCTTGTACTCAATGCCATGCAAAGAATGAGTGCAATTGCAACAAAAACCCACGAATTTGTTGCTTTACTAAAGGGAACGAAAACACAGATACTAGATACCAGAAAGACAACTCCAGGTATTAGAGCACTTGAAAAATGGGCTGTTAAAATTGCCGGTGGAACAAACCATAGATTCGCTTTATACGACATGATCATGCTTAAGGATAACCATATTGATTTTGCCGGCGGAATTTCCAGCGCTATTAAAAAAACAAAATCTTACCTTAACAATAATGCGCATGATCTCAAAATAATAGTTGAAGCTCGAAGCCTGGATGAAGTGGAAGAAATACTCAAAGAAGATGGCGTTTACAGAATTCTTTTAGATAACTTTGATTTGGATGATACTAAAACAGCGGTCGATATGATAGGTGGTAAGTGTCTCACAGAATCCAGTGGAGGTATAACCTTAAAGACTGCAAAAGCCTATGCCGAATGTGGAGTGGATTTCATATCTTGTGGAGCCTTAACGCATTCCGTTTATAACATGGATATGAGCTTAAAAGCAATATGATATGTCAAAAGATATAGATGAATTTGTCCTTGAAATTCCTATAGTCAGAAATATCGCCGTATTTTTTAAGAAAATTAAATTGCCATCGCTTGAAGGCTTGACTTTATATGATCTGATAAAGTTGTATTTTTTTGGTATCATAAAAGGTACATTTTCAACCAGAGCCAGCTCTATTGCCTTCAGCTTTTTTATGGCTATTTTCCCTTTTTTGCTTTTTATACTTAATCTCATACCATTTATAACTTTTATAGAAGATTTTCAAACTGAAGTACTATTGTTTCTTGAAGATTTGCTACCAAGTCAGGCTGCAGAGTTTTTTAAAGATATTTTTGTAGATATAGCCAGTAATCCCAGAGCGGGTTTACTCTCATTTGTTTTTATTTTATCTATATTTTTGATGTCCAATGGTGTGAACGCCATTTTCACCAGCTTTGAGTTTTCTTACCATACAAAAATCAACAGAACCATCATCAGGCAATACATGGTCGCTGTTGGAGTGGCATTGGTTATAGCGGTCTTATTGTTATTATCAGTCGCTTTTACTATTTATTTTACCTATCTCATAGAAAAGCTGAGAGATTTGGGTATTGTAGGAGATGCATTATACTGGGCTAAGGCAGGAAGATATGCCATTTTAATACTTGCACTTTATATGGGTATATCTTTATTGTATTTTTTTGGGACCAAGCAAGGGAGACAATACCGTTTTTTTTCAATTGGTTCTCTTTTTACAACAATTCTTATAATCATCACAACTTATTTCTTTTCATTTTATGTAGAAAACTTTTCATCTTACAATAAACTATATGGTTCCATTGGAGCACTTTTAGTATTGATGATTTACATTTGGTTAAATTCAAACATTTTCCTGTTAGGATTTGAACTGAATGCCAGTTTACAAAAATTAAGAGACAGAAATTAATCTATTTAAAGTGAAGTTGATAAAGCCCGTATTAGTTTTTTTTCTATTTATTCAAACCACCTACGCTCAGGATATTTTTGGACTATGGAAAACTGTGGATGATGAAGGAATTTCAAAGTCTATTGTCAGGATTTATAAAACTGAAAACGATAAAGTAGAAGGAAAGGTTTTTAGAATTTTAAAAGAATCTGAACGTGACCGAAAATGCACAAAATGCGAAGGTGATAAAAAGGATAAGCCAATTGAAGGATTAGTTATTCTGGAGGATATGGTGAAAGATGGAAATGAGTATAAAGGTGGACAAATCACAGATCCTGAAAAAGGAAAAACTTACGATTGTAAAATCTGGTTAGATGAAGATAATCCGGATATTCTGCACGTCAGAGGTTACATCGCCTTTTTTTACAGGACACAGGATTGGATAAGGGCTGATAAATCAGATTTATGACTACAAAATAGTTATATCAAAATATCATTTTTCAGGCGTCATTTTTTTATCAACTTTACCGTCTGGGTTTGGGTATCAGAAAATATTTTTAGCAGATAAATGCCTTTTTGATAAGCATTCATTTTAAAACTACGATTTGTAAAAGGCGTGTAAATTACTTCAATTTTTTTGCCTTTTATGTCAAATATTTCAATTTTCTCCAATTCTGCTTCAGATTGAATATGCACAATATCCTCAGTCGGATTGGGGTACACAAAAACGTCAACAGCATCAAAATCCTGAGTTGAAAAAGTATCACAGTTTACGGGAGTTGAGATTTGTGAAAGAAAACTACCCTGATCTATCCACCAGTTTTGCCATTCGCCGCCAATACCATTTTTCCATGTGGTAAGATCAAACTGATTTGTTCCGCCCGGAACACCGGGAACTTTATAAGCTTTTACGGCCTGTTGATTCAGGTTCCAATCCAGGTTTTGATTGGCAGATAGATTTTCAGGTGTCATATTATCCAGACAATTAACCTGAATAAAATAGGCAAAATCATTAAAATTTGGAAATTCACCGTAAATATTGGCGATTCCGTCTTTATCTATACATACGGAAGTAAATTCATCAATCCCGATACCATAAATCCGTTCTCCGTCTAATGCCTGTAAGCGAGCCAAAAAAGTCATATGTCTGCCTTCCCGGTTTGGGTTGTCATAATGTGTGTCCGTAATGGTATTTTCAAGAAATGGAGCGTCTAAAAAATCTGAAGTGCCCAGAGAAATTCGATTGTCAAAAGGATTGCTTAAGGCCTCAGCCGAAGTAATCGTACCATTCAGGGCATCAAAATAATATTCACCCATAATAGCCATTCCGGCACTGATACCACCAATGGGATATTGCTTGATATTTATATGTTGATTTAATAAATTTTCAACAGCGTTATCCTTAAAAAAGTTAACGTAATCTGCCTGATCACCGCCGGCAAACCAAATGGCTTCTGCCTGCGATATCTTTTGTAAGACATAAGGCGAGGTCGCTCCTGAAGATTGATCTATTCTTATGGTTTCTACAGAATTTACATTTACGCCAGGAGCATTATACATATAATCATTATAGCCATCTGTACCACTTGCTCTCAGAACGAGAATGTCTCCACCATCGGCTAAATTCAAAAACCATTGCATGGCTTCGTCATTTTCGGTAGAGCCACCCATTAAACAAATTCCAAATTCCGGATTGGTTATTGCATCAGTCGAATTACCGGTGAAAAAGCTGGTATAGCCCTGAGCATAAACATTACTGAAAATAAAGAGAAAAATTATTATTCTTAATATATTCATTTTAAAGCATTTAGAATATTTATATTTTTATCGATTGACATTTATAAAAAATATATTAAATAAAAAATGACAATAATCATATTTGAGCTTTAAAAATAGCGAAATATTATTATTTTTGAGTAATAAAAAAGCATATTGAATAATTTTTCATTTTCAGAATCAAGGATGTTTTCTATACTTTTTAATGGTATATCAGAAGGCGCTTTAGTTGTAAATCAAAATCAAATCATTGTTGAATTGAATTCATCGGCTGCCAATATGTTTGGTTATGATATAAAAGAACTTAAAGGAAAACATATCAATACCTTGATCCCGCAAAGGCATCATCAGGCTCACGATAAGCACGTCAAGGAGTTTGTAAAAAAAGACAAAAAAAGAAGAATGGGCGAAAACCGAAAAATATTCGGTTTAAAAAAAGATAATAACGTTTTCCCAATTGAAGCCGGGCTTAACCCCTTCAAAATTGACGGTGAAAAATTCGTGATGACCATAATTACCGACATCACAAAGCGTGTTGAAAATGAAGAAAATATAATTTCCCTGAATGAGTCATTAGAAAAAAAAGTACAACAACGAACAGAACAGCTGCAGCACAGTGTAGATGAGCTTTCGGAACTTAATGATCTGTTTAAGGATGAGATCATGCGGAGAAAGCAGGCTGAGGCACGTATTAAAACTGCGCTTCAAAAGGAAAAAGAACTAAATGAGCTAAAAACAAAATTCCTGTCGCTGGTATCTCACGAATTTAAGACGCCTTTAAGTGGTATTCTTACATCTGCCACTCTGGCTTCAAAGTACACAAAAACGGAACAACAGGACAAGAGAGATAAACATCTCAATACCATTAAAAATAAGGTACATTATTTGACAAGTATTCTCAATGATTTTCTTTCTATAGAGCGTTTGGAATCCGGTAAGGTGACTTATAAATTTGATTACTTTAGTTTACTGAATCTCATTAACGAAGTGGTCTACAATGCCAATGTCACCCTCAAAACCGGTCAAAAGATCAATTACCCACAGGATTTGGAGGAGGTAGAAATGTATCAGGACAGAAACGTTGTCGAACTCATACTGTCTAATCTGCTCAATAATGCTATTAAATATTCTAAGGAGGACACAACAATTACGCTCAAAATAACTCAAAACGATAAGTTTATCCATTTTGAGATTTCTGATGAAGGTATCGGCATTCCGGAAAAAGATAAAGAACATATTTTTGAAAGATACTTTAGGGCTGAAAACGCTTTGTTGAATCAGGGCACAGGTATAGGATTAAATATAATTAAAGTACATTTAGAGAATCTGGGAGGAAATATCTATTTTGAAAGCCTTGAAAACAAAGGATCTACCTTTTTTGTAAAATTACCAATTAAACACGAAGACTGATGGATAAAAAAGTTCTATTGATTGAAGATGATATGACAGTAAGGGAAAATACTGCAGAAATACTTGAACTATCCGGTTATAAAGTGAATACAGCTTCAGACGGGCTTAAAGGCGTAGAAGCAGCTAAAATCCTAAAACCGGATATAATTGTTTGCGATATTATGATGCCGGAACTGGATGGTTATGGCGTTCTGGAAAAGCTGTCTGAAAATGAAGATACTCAATTTATACCCTTTATTTTTTTAACTGCAAAAACAGACCATAAGGATATTCGCAAAGGAATGGATATGGGTGCTGACGATTATCTTACCAAACCATTTGAGGAAGATGAACTGATAAGTGCTATAGAAAGCAGGTTGGCAAAAACGGCAATCTTAAAACAACGACAGGAAAAACAGGATGAAGGCCCAAAGATTAAGGATTTCGAAGAACTCAAGAATCATCTGAAATCCTATGAAATTAAAAGTTTTGAAAGCTCTGAGGTTGTCTATGACAGCAATCAAGGCAATAATTACTTTTACATGGTCGATAAGGGCGTTGTGAAAACATATATGATCGATGAAAATGGAAAAGAATTGATAACAGCCTTGTTTAAAACAGATGATGTTTTTGGAGATTTTACTTTTAAGCATAATTCTTCAAAAGAAATCGCACAATGTCTTGAGCCAACCAAACTTCACTGTATTCCCAAAAATGATTTTAAAACCTATTTGGACAGTAATACAAAAATGCTTTATGATATCATTGATGTTTTAGACCATAATTTACAGGATACAAAAAACCAGCTTCTGGATATGGCTTATAGTTCTGTAAAAAGAAAAACAGCACAGACTATACTGCTGTTTACCGAAAGATTAAAAAGAAATAAACTCAGGCAGATCAGGATCTCAAGGGCAGATTTGGCAGCTGTAGCGGGGATTGCTCAGGAAAGTTTGATCAGGACTTTATCTAAGCTTAAAAAAGAAGGTCTTATCGAAATTGAAGGCAGAAATATAAAAGTTCTTGATTTTGAAAAACTGGAAAATATAACATAAGCTTCAAAACTGATATATATCATTTCTAACTAGTTGCTTTAATTTTAAGTTTGCATAACATATTAAGAGGGTTATGCAAGTTTTACTCCTAACGGATTTTTCTAATAATGCCAAAAAAATGCAGGAATATGCCCTGAATTTTTTTGGAGACAGAGAAGTGCATTTTACATTGTTTCATGCTATGAAACCTTGTAAGACAGCTTCTTGCGAAGGTTCTTGTGCTATGTCAAGACAAATAAATCTGGATCTTAATTTTGATATTTTACAAAAACAACTCAAACCCAACCAAACCTTATCAAAAGTTTTTGTGAAAAACTACCTTGTAGATTCTGTTAGGAATTACATTCAAAAATCTCATGTGGATATGATTTTAATGGGTGGAAAAGGCAGAACTTCTGATGAAAAAAGACAATTCGGAAAAAATACATTCGATATTGTAACCAAAATACGTTGTCCGATTTTGGTAGTACACGAAGATACAGTTATCAAAATACCCGGTAGCATCGTTTTTCCATTAGATTACAGCACGAGTGTTAGATCAGAATATTTTTCAACAGTGAACAAGTTGGATTTCTGGAAGAATATTGACCTTTCAATATTGGAAGTTCCAAACAAAATGTTCAACAATGCATTGTTTCAAAAAAATAATAAACAAAAGATTTCCAAGGCTTTTGATGATATAAAGTATCACTTCAAAACCATGAAACCTCTCGGGGATAATTCGATTTGTGAAAATTGTTTAGAAGCCGATATGATTATGTTCATGGCAAAAAACCTGACGATCAGCAATCAGATCTTCCATCAATTGGATACAAGTCCTCAAAGTCAAAAAACACCATTACTGGTGCTTCATGCCTAAATTTTAAAGGTTACAATCGGTCGTTTAGCATGGTTGACAAGATCTTCGCTGATACTGCCGTTTATAAAGTGAGCAATGCCCTGTCTGCCATGCGTACTTATACCAATCAGATCTGCGTTGATTTTATTGCCGTAATTTAAAATTCCTGTTTCAACACTTACATCATTATATAAGGTAAAGTGAAAATCATCCTGACTGACATTTTCCGTATAAACTTTTAACTTTTCTTCCATTTTTGCCGTGGTAATAAACTTTGAGGGTGTATTTACCATAACCAGTTCTATTTTAGCCTTGAGTTTTTGGGAAAATTCCACGGCCTTTTCAAATGTAGGAATGGTTTCTAAATTCAAATCAGTGGCGAATATGAATTTCTCAACATCAAATACGGGTATTTCTTTTTTGATGACCAATACCGGTATTTCAGAATGCCTTACAATTTTTTCGGTATTAGAACCTATGAATATTTCTTTAAAACCATCTGCACCGCTTGACCCCATGATAATTACATCACAGTCATATTTATTACTGATCTCCATTATACCTTCGAAGGCCTGGTGGAACTCAACCGTTTCATGAACTTTTATACCTTTTAGATAATCTTTTTTCATGACTTCCGTAAACCTTTGGTGTGCAAGTTTCATAAAAAATATAGCCTCAGGAAGATCTCCGCTTCCGCTGGGCTGAGAAGGGTCTATTAGGTCCAGAGGCAGCTCGAGCATATGAAGCAGATAAATTTCACTCTTAAATTTTCGGGCCATTTGAGCTGCTACCTTTAATGCGTTTTCGGCTTGTTCGGAAAAGTCGGTTGGTACTAAGATTTTTTTCATAATGTTAAAAGCTTATATTTTGTTAATAAAACTACAATAAAATATCGGAATCATAAAAGTTTTTCATATTAGTTTTTAATCGTATATTTGCAAACAAATTTGAAGATGAGGGGACTATTTGTCCCCTCTTTTTATAAGTTTATGCAGGTAGAAAAAATTATAGACCAAACCATTGAAAATATATTTGCTGAACGCGGTGATTTATTCATTATTAAGAAACATATCACTACTGGTCTGGATATTAATTTAACAATAGATGGTGACCGGCTGGTCAATATTTCAGATTGCATCGATATCAGTCGACAAATAGAGCAGGCTTTAGACAGAGATGAGTTGGATTTTTCAATTAAAGTCCAGTCTCCTGGTGCAGATGAACCTCTGGTGATGTTAAGGCAATACAAGAAACATATTGGTCGTAAACTTGAGATAAAAACAGCCGAAGAAACACTGGAAGGTAAGTTAGAGGAGGTTGGTGATGAAGAAGTGAGAATTACCTGGAAAGCCCGAGAAAAAAAACCTAAAGGAAAAGGGAAAATAACCGTGAAGTACGACAGGTCAATTCCTTTTACTGAAGTAGAACAAGCAAAAGTTAAAATAACATTTAATAAAAATTGAGATGGAAAATATTGATTTAATCAATTCGTTTTCAGAATTTAAGGATGATAAGCTCATAGACAGAGTTACCTTGATGAGTATCCTTGAAGATGTATTTAGAAATGCCCTAAAAAGGAAGTATGGTGAAGATGATAATTTTGATATTATCATTAATCCTGATAAAGGGGATTTGGAAATATGGAGAAACAGAATAGTTGTTAATGATGGCGAAGTTGAAAATGAAAATCAAGAAATCTCATTGTCTGAAGCCAGAAAGATAGAACCTGATTTTGAAGTAGGTGAAGATGTATCTGAAGAAGTAAAGCTTGCAGATCTTGGAAGAAGAGCTGTTTTGGCATTAAGACAAAATCTGATCTCAAAAATTCATGAACACGACAGTACAAACACCTTTAAGTATTTTGAAGATCTCATTGGTGAAATTTATACGGCAGAAGTTCACCATGTGAGAAGAAATATGGTTATTCTTTTGGATGATGAAGGTAATGAATTGATCATACCAAAAGAACACCAGATCCCATCTGATTTTTACAGGAAAGGTGACAACGTGAGAGGTGTTATAGAAAAAGTTGAGTTAAGAGGTAATAAACCCATTATCGTGGTCTCAAGAACATCTCCAAAATTTTTAGAAAAACTTTTTGAACAGGAAATCCCTGAAGTTTTTGACGGTCTTATAAACGTTAAGGCGGCGGTAAGGGTTCCCGGCGAGAAGGCCAAAGTTGCTGTTGATACCTATGATGACAGAATAGATCCGGTTGGTGCCTGTGTTGGTATGAAGGGATCACGTATCCATGGAATTGTAAGGGAATTAGGAAACGAAAATATTGATGTTATTAACTATACGGACAATATTCATTTGTATATTACCAGAGCTTTAAGTCCTGCAAAAGTATTGAACATAAAACTTGATGAGGAAAAGAAAATAGCTGAAGTAACCTTGAAGCCCGAAGAAGTTTCAAAAGCCATAGGTCGTGGCGGACATAACATAAGGCTTGCCGGAAAGCTTACAGGATATGACATCGAAGTGTTTAGAGATGGCGTTGAAGAGGAAGATGTAGAATTATCTGAATTTTCAGATGAAATAGAAGGTTGGGTAATACAGGAATTTGTCAAAATTGGTCTTGATACAGCAAAAAGTATTCTTGAACAAAGTGTTGAAGACCTTGTAAGAAGAACAGATCTTGAAGAAGAAACTGTAAAAGAAGTGGTTAAAATCTTGAAGGAAGAATTTGAAGATTAGGTATTTTAACCAATATTTGTATTTTTAGAAATTAGAATTTAGTAAATTATTTTATGGCTGAAGTCAAACAAATTAGATTAAATAAAGTTTTAAGGGAATTCAATGTTTCGTTAGATCGCGTTGTAGAGTTTTTAAGTAGTAAGGGGTATGAGATAGAATCAAGACCTACAACAAAAATATCTAATGAGATATATGAAGTTCTTTATGAAGAATTTGAAACTGATAAATCTAAACGTGTTGAATCCAAAGAGGTAAGCGAAGAGCTCAAAAAAGAGAAGGAAATGCTTCGTTTGGCTCGCGAGAAAGAGCTTCAGCGTAAGAAAGATTTAGAGGAGAAGGCTCGTCTGGAAAAAGAAAAACGAGAAAAAGAGAAAGAGGAGGAAGAAAAGAAAAAGCAGGAAGAAGAACAAAAATCTAAGATTTCCGGAATAAAACAAGTTGGAAAGATCGATCTTGAGGATAAAAAACCTAAGAAAAAGTCTGAACCCAAAAGAGAAGAAAAAGCTCCTGAAAAAGAAAAAGCCAAAGAAGATAAGGCAAAACCGGAAGCTAAGAAGGAAGAAAAACCTTCAAAAGAGGAAGATGAACAGAAAGAAGAAAAAATTGAAACCAAATACCAGAAGCTTAAGGGTCTTAATGTAACCGGTGAAAAAATAGATCTGGATAAGTTTAAGGATAAGCCTAAAAAGAAAAAAGAGACTAAATCCGGTTCTGATAGCTCAAGAAAGCGCAAGAGGAGACGTATTTCTAAAGCCGATAACACCAAAAATTTTGATAACAGAAAGAAAGGAAAAGGCAACAAGTCAAAAAGGGTAACTAAGGAAGAGCCTACGGAGGAAGAAATACAAAAGCAAATTAAAGAAACGCTTGAAAAGCTTCAGGGTAAATCAAACAAAGGAAAAGGCGGAGCCAAATACCGAAAAGAAAAGCGTAAGCAGCACAGACAAAAGTCTCAGGATGAACTGGATCAAATAGAGAAAGAATCCAAAACACTTAAGGTTACAGAATTTGTAACAGTTAATGAGGTTGCAACGATGATGGATGTTTCTGTCACACAAATCATATCGGCATGTATGTCGCTTGGTATGATGGTGACAATGAACCAGAGACTGGATGCTGAAACCTTGTCAATTGTGGCAGACGAATTTGGCTATGAGGTAGAATTTGTGGATAGTGAGGAAGATAATCAGCTGGAGCTTGATGAAGAAGAAAATGAGGAAGATCTTGAGCCACGTGCACCTATTGTTACTGTTATGGGACACGTAGATCACGGTAAAACTTCTCTTTTGGACTTTATACGTGAAGAAAATGTGATAGCCGGAGAAAGCGGTGGAATTACGCAACACATAGGCGCTTATGGTGTTCAACTTAAAAGCGGACAAAAAATTGCGTTTTTAGATACACCGGGTCACGAAGCCTTTACCGCAATGCGGGCAAGAGGTGCTAAGGTAACGGATATTGCCATCATAGTAATCGCTGCAGACGACGATGTCATGCCACAAACAAAAGAAGCTATATCTCACGCACAGGCGGCAGGTGTACCAATTATATTTGCCATAAATAAAGTTGACCTGCCAACAGCTAATCCTGAAAAAATTAAAGAATCTCTTGCAAACATGAACCTTCTTGTAGAAGATTGGGGTGGAAAGATCCAGTCTCATGATATTTCTGCCAAAAAAGGTGACGGTGTTGAAGAATTACTTGAAAAAGTATTATTAGAAGCTGAAATACTAGAGCTTAAAGCAAATCCGAATAGATTAGCACAGGGAACTGTGGTTGAAGCCTACCTGGACAAAGGGAAAGGTTATGTGTCAACTATTTTAGTACAAACAGGTACTTTAAAAATCGGAGATTATCTCCTTGCCGGGACAACATCCGGAAAGATAAAGGCCATGCATGATGAGCGCGGTAATAAAATAAAAGAAGCCGGACCATCTACTCCGGTCTCTATTTTAGGACTTGATGGTGCACCACAAGCCGGTGATACTTTTAAAGTAATGGAAGATGAAAGAGAGGCTAAGGATATTGCTTCAAGAAGAAGTCAGCTGTTACGTGAACAAAATGTAAGAACACAAAAACATATCACCCTTGATGAGATTGGTAGACGAATAGCATTAGGCGACTTCCAGGAGCTTAATGTGATACTTAAAGCTGATGTGGATGGCTCTGTCGAGGCACTTTCTGATAGTTTACAGAAATTGTCAACCGAAGAAATTCAGGTCAACATCATTCATAAAGGCGTTGGTGCCATAACGGAGAGTGATGTCTTATTGGCATCAGCATCGGATGCGGTAATTATCGGATTTAACGTAAGACCAGCCGGTACAGCCGGTACGCTTGCCGATAAAGAGGAGATAGATATAAGAACTTATTCAATCATCTATGATGCCATTAATGACATTAAAGATGCCATGGAAGGCATGCTTTCACCTGAGCTAAAAGAAGAAGTTACCGGTACGGCTGAAATCAGAGAAACTTTTAAAATATCTAAGGTTGGTACAATTGCCGGTTGTATGGTTACTTCAGGTAAAGTATACAGAAAATCAAATATCAGGATCATTAGAGATGGCATTGTAATCCATACAGGAACTCTTGAAGCTTTAAAACGTTTTAAAGACGATGTAAAAGAAGTTTCAAAAGGTTATGATTGCGGTATGCAGATCAAAGGTTATAATGATATCAAGATCGGTGACATTATTGAGGCATATCAAGAGGTAGAGGTCAAAAAGACTTTGTAGATATATATTTTAAAGCATAAATTAAAAGAATCTATCTCAAAACTTTAAGGACTATTCCCTGAGATTTTGAGATAGATTATAATTTATTCGAGGTAAAATCAGTATCTGATATAAAATGGATCCTGATAATTACATTTGCAATAGGCTCTGATCAACTCATCGTATCGCTCTAGACTAAATTCATTTTTCTTGATTCTTCTAAGTATTTTTTTGTCCTTTTCAAAATAGGCCTGTGCGATCCTTTTGAAAAACTTATCACCATTGGTAATATAACCTGTACTGTGAAAACTGAACATGGTCGGGATATCTTCGTCAGGTCTCTTAACGAGAATAACAGTTTCATAATCTCCCAAGGCCATGTTGGAGTCTGAATAGCAGACTAATTTACCTTTGTTACTTACCCTGTAATCTTCTGATAACCAATATACAAATAAGTCATCATCCATAAATGCACTGAGGACCCAATATGGTCTGAATATTTTCTTCCGGATCTTATTCTTATCGTCCAACATGGTCTTATAAAATTTGGTGTTATAAAACACTCTGGGAGAATCGTCAATATAATATATGATTCTGTCTAATTTACTTCCATCTATCTTAACAACATTACTGCTTTTGAGTTTTGCCTTGTACCTGATTTTATTTTCCATAGATTTGTTGGTAGGAAGTGTAGCAAATCCTTCAACAACATTCGTATTAGCAAAAAATATTTTACATTTTAAAAAATTTTCTTTTGCAGAAATGGATGCACTTATTGAAAAGATCATTAGAAATAAGTAATGTTTCATTTAATTGTTTTTTGGATAATTCTATTCGTTGTTATATTTTTTGAATGGTATAAGGTTATTTTAAAATGTTTCTTCAAAAAGTAAGATCGTGGTTGCAAGACTTAATGTGAATATGATGATATTTATTTTACGGTATTTATTCAGAAAAACAAATACTATGCTGGAAATTAAGTTTACAACCAACATTAGTAAAAGAGGTATGGTCAATAATTCCCCAAAGAACCTTATAACACCTGTTGATTCAGGAGGATAATAAGACCAATAAACGAGCAATGAGAAGTAAAAAAAAATTACAATACTAAAAATCAGAAAAATCCGGGCCAGTTTTTTTGGATAGGTCATGACTTAGGTTTTATTTTTAAAGGCCAATATTTTGTCATAGACATTTTCTATCTTTTGCATGTTTTTTTATATGTAAAACAAAATTATAAAGTCCGATTGAATTATAATATGATATTGGTTAGCACTTGAAGCTTTTTTTACTGATCTGGTCCTACTTCTTGATTTAATTTAATCCTGAAAAGCTTGCCGTAATTGCCAAAGAATATTAGACTAATCTCAGCCCGACATGAGTTTTTAATGTCAGGTATTGAGACTAAACCAATGATTTTATTTAATTCAAATCCCCTTGGTTATGATTTTTTCTCTAAGGAATCCACTTAATATCCTTAAAGTTAGGTTTACGTTTTTCTAAAAAAGCATTTCGCCCTTCCTTAGCTTCTTCGGTCATATAGGCCAGTCTAGTGGCTTCACCGGCAAATACTTGTTGACCAACCATACCATCATCAGTCAGGTTAAAGGCAAACTTTAGCATTTTTATGGATGTAGGGGATTTTTCAAGAATTTCCTGAGCCCAGTTATAGGCCTCTTCTTCTAGCTTGTCATGCGGGATTGAGGCATTGACCATGCCCATAGCCTCAGCTTCATCAGCCGAATAATTTCGGCCTAAAAAGAATAGCTCACGCGCTTTCTTCTGTCCAATCATTTTAGCCAGATAGGCAGAGCCGTAACCGCCATCAAAACTTGTAACGTCAGCATCTGTTTGCTTAAAAATAGCATGTTCCTTGCTGGCCAGAGTGAGGTCACAGACCACATGAAGCGAATGTCCTCCGCCAACAGCCCAGCCCGGAACTACAGCTATAACTACTTTTGGCATAAATCGGATCAACCGTTGAACTTCAAGAATATTTAATCTTGGCATACCATCATCATCTACATAACCTTGGTGACCACGGGCATTTTGATCGCCACCACTGCAAAAACTATAAACACCATCCTTTGGCGATGGTCCTTCAGCCGAAAAAAGCACTACCCCAATAGAAGTGTCTTCTCTGGCATCTAAAAAGGCTTCATAAAGCTCAGCTACAGTTTTAGGTCTGAAGGCATTTCGCACTTCAGGTCTGTTGAATGCTATTCTCGCTACACCATCACCTGATTTTTTATAAGTAATATCCTCATATTCTTTTACTGTTGTCCAATTCATATTTTATCAAAAAAAGGTTTGTATTTAGGATCATTTTGCATTTCCGGAAACATTTCAAACATGATGTTGCACAATCCGGGATCGCTTTCATAAGCTTCTTCAAAGGTAAGCCAGGCCTCGTCCGGAACATTTAATTTATAATATACACCTGCAATTCGGTACAAGAATTCTTCATGGTCCTGGTAAAATTCAGATCCATATATCAATGTATCCAGAGCATCCAGCCATAGTTCATCTTCAATACAAATATCTGCCTGGGCAATGAGATTTTCGAACTCATAATTACCGTACTTCAGGGCTTGCTGAAGTCCTTTTTTACTCGCTTCTTCATTGCCGAGCTCGTTGTTAATGATGCTGTAATTTCGCCAGTGGTGTGGATTTTCTGCATCAATATTCAAAGCCTTGTTAACAAACGAGAGTGCCGTTTTGTACTCTTTCTTGCGCATATAAAACTCTGTTAGCGCTGCCCAGGCTTTATCCATCAAAGGGTCCTCATGCACCGCTTTTTTATAATATTTTACGGCTTCTTTAGAATTATTGATTTTCATGTAACACTTACCAATCCTTAGGTAAGCATATGCCGTAGGATCATCAAGCTGATTAGAGATTTTATAGTTTTCAATAGCTTCATTGAACTTGTTAAGGCGTTCAAGTACTTTTGCTTTTTCTAAATAAGCACCAACGAAATATTCATCAGAATAAATGGCAAAATCGAATGCCTGGAGTGCACGTTTGTCTTCGCCAATATCAAAATAAAGTTTGCCAAGCTGATGCCAGGCCACTTCACAGTAAGGGTTTTTATCCAGAAAGTCATTTAGGAAGGCAATACCTTCCTGTTGTTGATCCAGAAAATCAAAACAATATATGATGTTGTACAAAGCTGTAAAATCCTGCTGATTTTGATCAAGGCATTTTATATAAGTCTCTTTGGCCTTTTCAAAGTTTTCCATAAAAAGGTACTCAATGCCTATGAGGTTATAGATTTCTGTAGGTTCAACAGCAAAATCTAATGTATACTCCAGAGTACTTATGGCTTTTTTGTGTTTATCTTGTTTCGAGAAAATATTGGCCTGTAGAATATAGATCTCTTCATTTTGAGGGTCTACTTGTTGCAAGTAAGCCAATAATTCCTCTGCTTGCGCATGTTTGTCTTCAAAAATATAAATTTCTGCTTTGAGCAATTTCAGATCGTTGTAGTTCGGGTGTTGGTCCAAACCAAGGTCCAAAGCTTTTTTGGCTAAAGACAATTTACCCATGTCAATGTAGTGTTCTACAATTTCAACAAATTCATCCGCATCAAAAAACAATACGTGATTGGTTTTGAGCATATGTTCGAATTTTTCTATGGGAAAATCAAAGTCTTCGTTGGAATCAAATTTCATATATGAGACTTTTTATGAATTATTGGTTAAAGTTAAAAGCGTTTTCATTTAATCTGGTTTTTTTCAAAAGAGGTTGTCAACAAATTAATCAACAATTCTATTTTTGGTTTATTGTGTTTAGTATGTTAATGATGATAGCACAGCCTTTGATAATGTCTTCATCGGAGATATTTAAAGGTGGTGTAATACGAACGGCCCTTTTTTCATAGAGCAACCAGAACAAAATCAGTTGTTCTTCTTTTGCCCTAAGGACTACAGCGTTGGCAATTTCTTCAGTTTGCATTATTGCAGCAAGCATGAGGCCTTTTCCTCTTATTTCTGTGATCAGAGCATGTTGTAAATGTGATCGGAACAAATTTTCCTTATGCTCAATTTGTGAAATAATGTAACTTTTGGTTAAAATATCCAAAGTTTTTGAAGCCGCAACAGCAATAACCGGATTTCCGCCAAAGGTTGTAATGTGTCCGAGTTTTGGATTGTTGCTTAGCAGACTCATCAATGATTTTGACGCTGTCAAAGCACCTATAGGCATGCCGGAAGCCATTGCCTTTCCCATGACCAGAATATCAGGAACGACATCAAAATGTTCGAAGCCAAATAATTTACCTGTTCTTCCAAAACCTGGTTGTATATCATCTAAGATCAAAAGTGCGCCTACTTCCTGACAACGCTGTTTTATCTTTTTCAGATAATCTTCTTTCGGCATGATGAATCCACCGCCACCCTGAATGGTTTCAAGAATGACTGCGGCTGTGTTTTTATTGATCAGACCAAGACAATTGGTATTGTTAAATTCTATCTGAGTAATATGTGGTAAAAGAGGCTTAAAGGGCTTAATCCTTTCTTCATAATCCATCAGACTCAGTGCACCATAGGAATTACCGTGATAACAATTTTTTGCAGAGATAATCTGTGTGCGACCTGTAGCCCTTCTGGCCAGTTTCATGCTGGCATCAATAGCTTCTGTTCCACTGTTTACCAGATAGGTTTGCTCCAATGGTTGAGGTAAAAGTTCGGCCAATTGTTGAGTAACTTTCAGAGCGGGTTCTAAAATGTACTCCCCATAGACCATAACATGCATATAACGTTCGGTTTGACTTTTTATAGCCTCGACAACTTCGGGATGGCAATGTCCCAGATTGCAAGCGGAAACACCGGCGACAAAATCCAAATGCACTTTGCCATCTGTGGTATAAATATAGCTGCCTTTGGCATAGTCAATTTCAAGACCGAGAGGATGTGGTGTTGTCTGTGCCTGATATGTTTTAAAAGCTTCAATCATTTTCTATACCCTTAATTCTCATTTTTGGTTTTATGACTTTTAGCTTTTCCTGTCTTTTGGCCTCAAGAATACTGTCTTTTGTTTCAGTTTTGAGATTGGACTTTGGATTAAGGTCTTTTTGTTTATAAAACGGTTTTGAGATACGGTCTTTCGCTTCAATATCTTCAGTACCTTTTATTATTGGCAAAACGTATGTAGGCCTGTTGGTAAACAGGTCTTCTTTGCTGTCAATCAATTCATCACCACGCCATATCATTCCTTTAAGTGTTCTGGCATTTGGGGGTAGTTCATTTTCCGGATAAGTTTTTCCGCTGGCTTTGTTGTAATAATAGACATCGGTCACTTCCTGATCGCTAAATTCCATCTTAAGTGAAGCCGAAAGCGTTTTATCTATGCCTATCAGTTCTCCTTCATCATTTCTGGTATAGTAAAGGGATTCTGCATTTTTGATAAATGTTGCTTCCTTGATCTTATTGTCTTCAAATAAGCCAATAAGTTCTTTACCTTTGACTTGATTAAAGCCTTCAATGGTATCTTTCTGGACCATAAAACTATTGTAATAAACTTTTAAAGAGTCCAGTTTTTCAGTTTCAACATTTGAGATCAGTTTGATGGTATCTCCGGTGATTTGTCCGTTGGAAGACCACAAAACCGGGCGTGTTATCAGCTTGGTGTATCCCGTAATTTCTGATGAATGTATAGAATCTGCTTTTCCACTTAAATCAGATTTATAGAGTCTGGCGTCCGGAAAAGCTCTGACTATGCGTTTCTCAGGCTCACCGGTGATCATCATGGTATCACTGGCTATAAATATGGAATCATTTTCCTGAAAAGAGGCGACCCAGGGATTTTTTGTTATTATAACTGAATCCTTCAATTTATAAACCTCAGCATAGTGACCATAAACTTTGGTTTTGTTTACAGTATCAATAATCTCAATATTGTTGGTTGCAGAGGCAAAATTTTGGTTTTGGTCAAAGAAGATGCTATCACCGTATAACGTCCTTTGTTCATAATCTACTCTTGAATTTTTTATAAAGTAGCCAAAATTTGTTCTGGTGTCAAAAAAGCCTTTTTCACAGTAAACTTTACCATTTTCTGTAGTTACGGTTGAAGGCTCGTACAAATAAGCATGTCCGTTTTCCGTATAAAAATCGAGAATATCAGTATCTATGTTGTAATCCGGATTAGTAACTTTAACGTTTTGTCGAAAGGCATACTTTTCTTTTTCCATTTCATAGGTCCCTCGAATGCTGGTAATAGTGCTGGCTGTGTCCTTAACCGTTCCGCCGCTCCTGTAAAAGGCTTTTTGTTGTACACGGTCAAAAAACAATGAATCGGTAGTCAGTTTGTTACTTGGTGTAGTTAAAACCACCTCGTCACTTGCAAAAGCAAATTTGGTGTTGCCATTGTATTCTGCATAAGCGCTGCGCATATTTACCGTATCGCCTTGTTTCATGCGAACGTTACCATAGGCTTTAAAAAAATTTTCTTCCTGATAAAAAATAGCCTTATCACACCAAACGTCTATCCCTTCGTGTTCGAAATAAACTTGTTTATTGACTTTTAAGAAAATAAAAGCACCGGGATACTTTTCTTCATCAATTAAATTTCGTTCACTCTCAACCCTAATCTTTTTATTTTGAGCACACAGGCCTAAAGGAATCAATAATAAAAAAAACAGAAATCTGTACTGCAAATTATTTTTTGATGCAAAATTACATATTTCGCCCTTAGTAGATGTTAATTGAATGAGAATTAAGATGTGGTTTATAAGTTTCAAGTTTCAAGTTTCAAGTTTGAAGTTTGAAGTTTGAAGCCTCATAAATAAGGTTGACAAGTTTAATTTTTAAATATTCTTGCACTATTGGTTTTAAATAAAATTTGAACGTCCCGAACTAATAATCCTTAATTTTCTTAATGCCTTAATGTTTCAAAACAATTATTTTTGAGTTCGTTTAAAGTTTAAAATTTAAAGTTTGAAGCCTCATGAATAATGACAGTCAAATTATCAATGAGGCTTTTTTTGCCATTCCGGTGAAAAGTAGGTTGTTCTTCCACCGACTTTAATTTTTTCAATATCGCATCCAGAATGATGACAAACGCCACCGTCTTTTCGGTTGTGAATCAAAAAATAATCAGGAAAGTCTGCATAATGTGCTTCTTTGTCTATGGCGACTTCAATGACGTTTTTCATAGCATCGAATACTGCTTTTAATTCAGTATCACTCATGTCCTCAACCTTATGTTCCGGGTGAATTCTGGCCTGGTACAAAATATCATCTGCCATCCAGTTACCAACACCGGCGCAAACACTTTGATCCATGATGATTTTTTTAATATCTGTAGATCTGCTGCTTAATGATGTTTTAAAATCTTCGAAATTAAGTTCTCTTGCATCATCACTGAGATTGTTCTCTTTTTTAAAAATGTCAACTGAGTCTGTCAGATTCCACCAGCCGAACTTTCTTTTGTTTTCAAAACCAAAATGATACCCATTGTCGAAACTCAATTGAATGTGAGCGTACTTCGGTCGGTTGTCTTCACAGCTGTAGTAATGCGGTCGACCAGTCATCCCAAAATGTAACACCAGAACTTTTTCACTTGTGGTTTTGACGAAAAGGTATTTGCCAATTCTTTCTGTTTGTGTAAATTCCTCATTTATCAGTACGTCTTCAAAATCAGACTTAGGTTGCTTGAGTAATCTGTCATCCCTGCAATCCATCTCAATGATCTTTTGTTTCAAACAGGTTTGATCTATGTAGCGCTTATAATTTTCAACTTCTGGTAATTCCGGCATTTTTTTCTTTAAAATTAAGATTTAAAATTACTCAGTTTTCAGATTTAGTAAACTTGTAACAATTCGAAGCACTTCATAATTTTTTGGTAAATATTAAACAATCAGGAATTTTTAAAATTACATTTATAATTGATTATTTAAACTCAAATACTCCAAAAGCATGAAGTACTTCATTTTTACGATATTGATATTTATTTCTGGCTTACCTGTATTGGCACAAAACACTTTTGAACTTGAGCCTTCACAAAGCATGCTTATGACAGGCAAAGGTCCAGGACAGGATGCTGTGAAAAATCCATTTACCGATCAGGATTGTGTGGCTATTGTTGACAATATTGGAGAGAAACCCTTTTCAGTTAGACTTCAATCTAAGGGGGAAATCGTTGAAATAATTGAATTAAAACCTCATACCTCCCGAAAGATAGAATTTTTAAAAGGCTATGAATTGTATTTGGATACAGATTATGTTACAATAGCCAGGGTTGAGTTTATAGAAAAAAGTGATTCAAATTCGAAAAAGTCATCATATTAAAATTAATCAATAATTGTTGGCTTTTTGATTAAATAAGACTGATTTCTGTCAATATTTTTTACTATAAATCTAATCTTAAGCCATAATCTCTCAAATCATTCCTATATTTGTGCCATGCGATTGATAATAAGTGGCATATTATCTTTAACAATTCTGATACAGAGTTTTGGGTTTAACATCAACAGTCTGATGCAATTAGACGACCTTTGGCAACATTATCAGGAACATAAGGAAGAACAAGGAGATGATTTTCTGACTTTCCTGGACTTGCATTATGGCAGTCAATCGCACGAACATCAGGATGAACACCCGGAACATCAAGATCTGCCAACACAGCATTGTTCTCATACGTATTATACATATTTTGTTGAAGCAAGAGATTTTAGCTTTGACATCATCTCTGCTCCCGAACATATTCAGCATAATTTCGGGTATTCAGTTTTATTCAATTCATTATTAGAAACGGACATTCTTCAACCGCCGAAGTCTTTGGTATAAGCCTAAATATCAAGACTTAAGTTCATTTCTAATTTTAAAAATTCATGTTGTCTAAACTCATTGGATTTAGTTTAAAATCCAAATTCATCATTTTATTATTTGTTGCTGCCATTATTGGTTTTGGGATTTTTGCCCTGAACAACATTTCAATTGGTGCTGTTCCAGATGTCACCAACAATCAGGTTCAAGTGCTCACGACCAGCAGGAACCTTTCAACTGCCGATGTTGAACAATTTATCACCTACCCGGTTGAGCTCGAAATGTCAAATTTACCTGGTGTAAAAGAAATACGTTCCACCTCCAAATTCGGTTTATCGGTCGTCACCATTGTTTTTGAAGACGATATGGGCACCTATTTACCAAGGCAGCTCATTTCAGAAAAACTAAAATCCGCAGAATCTAAAATTCCGGCACAGTTCGGCACCCCTTTTATGGGGCCGATTTCAACGGGGCTCGGTGAGATCTATCAATATACGCTTGAGGTTGAAGATGATTATCAGGGAGACTATTCGGCCATGGAATTGCGGAGTGTTCAGGACTGGATCGTCAAACGTCAACTGGCCGGGATTCCAGGCGTGGTCGAAATCAATACCTGGGGCGGTTATCTGAAACAGTACGAAGTGGCCTTTTCAACTTCACAACTGCAGGCTAAAAACATCAGTATTTCAAAAGTGTTTAAGGCTCTGGAGACTAATAATGCCGTGGCCGGCGGAAGTTATATTGAAAAAGAAGAGCAGGCCTATTTTATCCGCGGAGATGGTTTATTGAAAAGTCTCGAAGATATTGAAAATATAGTGGTTGAAAACCGTGACGGCAGACCCATTTACATCCGTGATATTGCTGAAGTCGATTTTGGATACGCCAGGCGATTTGGTGCCATCACCGGCAATGGAGAAGGAGAGAAGGTGCTGGGACAAGTGATGATGCTAAAGGGTGCCGACTCTAAAAAGACCATAGATAATGTCAAGAAACGTCTCAAAGAGATCGAAGGCAGTTTACCGGAAGGTGTTTACATCAATGGTTTCTTAGACCGAAGCGAACTCATCAGCAGGACAACCTCAACCATATTTGAAAACCTTTTTCTGGGCTTTCTAGTGGTGGTTTTTATCGTGATTTTACTTATCGGTGACTGGCGTTCCGGCCTCATTATTGCCTCTGTGATTCCATTAAGTTTCCTGATGGCCATCAGTTTGATGTATATCTTTAATATTGATGCTAATTTAATGAGTCTGGGTGCACTGGACTTTGGGATCATCATCGATGGTGCGGTGATTATTGTTGAATTTGTGGCTTTTAAAATGCTTCAACAGTCGAGCGATTTTCAGAATACTTCAACAGCTGAAATACAACAATTAAAAAACAAGATCACCTTTACCGGAGCTTCTAAAATGATGAATTCTGCCATTTTTGGCCAACTGATTATTTTGATCGTTTTTATACCCATTTTGTCCCTTACCGGCGTCGAAGGCAAAATGTTCAGACCCATGGCTTTGACTTTTATGTTTGCCCTTTTGGGTGCAATCATCATATGTTTTACCTGGATTCCGGTGGCTTGCAGCTGGTTCTTAAAGCCTGAGAAATTGAAAGCTCAAAATTTTTCTACCAGAATTATAGATAGCGTCAAGAATCTTTATTTACCGAGCATTTCATGGGCTTTAAAACGCACAAGGGTTGTTTTGCTGAGTTCGGTTTTGTTATTGGCAGTTGCGGTATTTACTTTTATAAAAATGGGTGGTGAATTTGTCCCGACCTTAGACGAAGGTGATTTTGTGATTCAGCCGATCTTAAAAACCGGAAAATCCTTAAAAAGCACAATCGAACGCACAACAGAAATCGAAAAAATACTGCTCAAAGAATTCCCGGAAGTAGAGCAGGTCGTCTCGAGAATCGGCGCTGCAGAGGTGCCAACCGACCCAATGTCGATGCAGGATTCGGACGTTATAATTCGCTTAAAGCCAAAAGACGAATGGACTTCAGCAGACTCAAAGGAAGAGCTTGCTGAGCGTATGAAAGAAAAGCTGAGCATCATACCCAATATGGAAATTGAATTTACCCAGCCTATCGAAATGCGCTTTAATGAGCTCATCACCGGAGTGCGCTCTGATATAGCCATCAAGATTTTTGGTGAAGACCTGAACATATTGGCCGATAAAGCGAATGAGATCAAAGAACTGGTTGAAGATGTGGAAGGTGTTGGTGATATTTCTGTTGAGAAGATCGTGGGTTTACCACAAATGGCCGTAGATTATGACAGGCAAAAGATCGCCCGTTACGGACTGAACATTAGTGATATCAATCAGTTGATTACTGCCGGATTTGCCGGACAAACCTTGGGTGTGGTCTTTGAAGGGGAAAAGCGCTACGATTTGGTGGTCAGACTTAAAGAAGACAGCAGAAATTCTATTGATGATCTTGAAAATCTAATGATCGATACTCCAAACAGTGGGAAGATTCCTTTGGGTGAAGTTGCCCGGGTGAGTCATAGTCAGGGACCGGCAAAAATTTCCAGAGATCAGACCCAAAGGCGGATCAATGTGGGTATTAATGTACGAAACCGCGACCTGCAATCGGTTGTGGAAGACGCTCAGGAGCTTATTAAGTCTAACATAGATTTGCCAACCGGTTACACTATTACTTACGGTGGACAATTTGAAAACCTTCAAAGTGCGACCAAACGATTAAAAATCGTTGTACCTATTGCACTGGTTCTCATCTTTGTTTTGTTGTATTTCGCTCTAGAAACTTTAAAAGATACTTTACTCATTTTTACAGCCATACCATTTTCCGCGGTTGGTGGTATATTTTTATTGTGGTTAAGAGATATGCCATTCAGTATCTCGGCTGGTGTTGGGTTTATTGCTTTGTTTGGAATTTCAGTTCTTAACGGCATTATCCTGGTAGAATATTTTAAAGATATCCAAAAGGATGGAAAAAGCCTTAACCGGGACAACATCATCAAAGCTACGCAGGACCGTTTACGGGCAGTCTTGCTTACGGCAAGCTCAACAGCATTGGGGTTTTTGCCAATGGCCATTTCTACCGGTGCAGGAGCTGAAGTCCAAAGGCCTCTGGCAACCGTTGTGATAGGTGGTCTTATCACGTCCACGCTCTTAACTCTTATTATTTTGCCTGTGCTTTATTATTCAATTGAACAAAAAACCATGAAACTAAAATCGTCAAGCATCACCGGAATTCTAATCCTGCTGTTCAGTATTGGCAACTGGCATTCAGCTGAAGCTCAGGACCTCGATAGTCTGAAGACCTTGATGCTCAACAATAATGCCGGTCTTAAATCTTCAGCACTTGCGGTAGAACGCCAAAAAACAGCCGAAGGCGAGGCCTTTGAATTTCAAAAACTTCAGGTTTACCAGAATTATGATGAGTCTGAACTAGATCCGATTGCCAATCGACCACTTTACCAATGGGGTGCTGTTCAGAATTTTGAATTTCCAACGGTCTATGCCAAACGCCTGCAACGAAATAAGGCGCAGACAAATATTGTTGATGTTCAGAACCAGATGCAAGTTCAAATGCAAATGCAAAATCTGGAACAACTGTATCAGCAGCATTTAATATTGACAGAGAAGCTTGAAATTTACACTTATCTGGACAGCATTTACGCTGATTTTTACCGCAAGGCCAGTCGAAGATTTGAAGAAGGTGAATCCACTTATCTTGAAAAGATCACAGCCCAATCCAAGCAAAATCAGATCAAAAATCAATTGATTACTTTTAACAATGCATTGATTTCTAACCGGATAAAGCTTCAAAATATGGTACAATCAGATATAGAGTTAGATCTGCCAAAAGAAAAGCCCGGACGTTTGGAAATTGATATCAGTTCACTCGATAATTCAATGGTGCTTCAGATGAGTCAGGCGCAAATCCGACTGGCAGAGCAGGAGTGGAAACTGGCGAAGAATGAATTGTTACCCGGGATTTCACTCAGTTCATTTATACGAAGTAATCCTTCAGTGGATACCAGTTTTTACGGTTACCAGGTGGGCTTGAATGTTCCCTTACTTTTTTTCGGCGATAAGGCCAGGATCAAATCAAGGTCTATTCAGAAAGAGGTTGCCGATTACAATTATCAGCAGGTTAAACTTGATCTGGAAACCCGTCAAAAAGCACTTCTGCAAACCTTAAGTAGTCAGACGGAAACGCTGGATAACTTTAGCCAGAACCAATTGCAGGTTGCTGAAGAAATTATAAGCACTACTGAAAGCAGCTACCATAATGGTGAGATCAATTTTTTCCAGTATGTGCAAAGTATAGACCATGCGCTACAAATCAAACTCGACTACCTTGATCTGCTGTCTCAATACAACGAAACTGTAATTCAACTTAATTATTTACTTTTAAACTAAGCTTATGAAAACTTCATTATACATATTATTTTTCTGTTTTTTCCTGATCTGTAGCTGTTCTTCCGAGCAACAGGACCAACAGGAAAAAGAAGAAATAAAGGGTCGTGACGATCAGATTGAATTAAGTCTTACACAATTCAAAAACGGGAACTTTAAATTGGCAAGACCGGATTCAACCGAATTTTTTAAGTCCTTCAAAGTCACAGGAATGATTGATGTGCCACCGGAGAACCGGGCATCTGTGAATTCATTTTTCAGTGGTTTTGTGAGCGAAACGCATTTGTTGGTCGGTGATGAGGTCAAAAAAGGCGACCTCATCATCAAATTACAAAATCCTGATTTTATTGAAATGCAACAACAATTTGCAGAAAGTTCGAGTCAGCTGGAATTTTTGGAATCTGAATTTCATAGAAAGCAAAACCTGTTGAAGGATAAAGTGATCTCACAAAAGGTATTTCAGCAGACCAAAAGCGATTACAACAGCATGAAGGCTAAAGTGCAGGGTCAACGCCGTAAACTGCAACTGATGAACGTGAATATTCATCAGGTGTTGAAAGGCAATTTCTCCGAAACTATTTCCATTTATGCACCAATCAGCGGTAAAATTTCAAAACTGAATATCTCGCAGGGTTCATTTGTGCAGCCTAACACCATGATCATGGAGATATTGGATACCGACCATATCCATCTCGAGCTGGATGTATTTGAAAAGGACATCATGAAAATAAAAACCGGTGATACTTTAAGTTTTAAAGTGCCTGAACTCAATGATAAAGAATTTAAAGCATATGTCAAGCTGATTGGTGCAGAGATCGGTGAGAACCGCAGTGTCAGGGTCCATGCGCATCCTGTAGACGAAAAACAATATTTTGCCGTAGGCATGTTTGTTGAGGCATTCTTCAAACACGATGCTGAGACCGCCTTAAGTTTACCCAATACCGCTTTTGCTAAACAGGACAATGATTGGGTGGTTTTAAAATTAAAGGAGCAAACAGACTCTATATATGTGTTCAATATTTTAAAAGTTGAAGAAACGGCTGAACAAAACGTTCGTAGAGCTTTACAAATCGATAAGACATCAAAGGTCGACGGAACTTTTCTGACGAATGGAGTTTTTGATCTGGTTTCGGGTGAATGAGAAGCATTATGTTAAGAACAGGAATGGAGATGACTTAAATAAATTTTCATGTTGAATAAGTGTGATTTTTTGAAAATCTGATAATTCGAATTATAAAGATTAACAAAGATGAGAACTGCTTTGATTGTATTGATACTTATACATGGCATTATCCATTTATTTGGATTCCTCAAAGGTTTTGGTTTTGCTGAATTTAATGCAATTTCACAACCTATATCCAGAGCTAATGGCTTGTTATGGTTACTGGCATTTGTGCTGTTTGTTGCTACAATACTTTTAAATCTCATTCAGTCAGAATTTTGGTGGTTATGCGGACTTTTTGCGGTGATAGTATCCCAGACTTTGATTTTTACATATTGGTCAGACGCAAAATTCGGAAGCCTGCTAAACCTGATTATTTTACTGGCCGTACTAACGGCTTATGCAAGCTTCAACTTTAAAAATGAAACTAAAAAAGACAGAATCGCTTTATTAAAAAATGCCCCAATTGAAAATGAAGAGCGAATTAGCCTTGAAGCCATACAAAATTTACCGCCAATAGTGCAAAAATGGTTGAAAACCAGCGGCGTAATTGGTACAAAAAGAATTTTTAATGTCTATCTCACTAAGGAATTACAAATGAAATTAAAACCTAACCAGGACAACTGGAACTTTGGCCAAGCCGAACAATATTTTACAATAGAAAAGCCTGCGTTTATCTGGAATGTAAATACTGAAATGAATTCGTTTTTGAAAGTCGTTGGCAGAGATAAATTTGCCGATGCAAAAGGCGAAATGATTATCAAACTTTTTTCTCTAATTCCGGTAGTCAATGCAAAAAATGATAATAAAACAGACCAGGCGACTTTACAGAGATATTTGGCTGAAATTGTATGGTTTCCATCAGCTGCATTGAGTGAGTACATAAAATGGGAAACTCTGGACCAGTATTCAGCAAAAGCAACAATGACCTATAAAGGCATTGAAGGTTCAGGTGTGTTTCATTTTGACAGCAACGGGAATTTTGAAAAGCTTACAACTATGCGTTATCAGGATTCAAATGCTGAGGAGCCAACTCAATGGACCGTTATTGCTAAAAAAACTGAACAAAAGAATGGTATTAAAATACCTGTTGAGTGTGAAGCCAGCTGGGAACTTGAAAGCGGCAAATGGACCTGGTTGAAATTGAAAATAACGGATATTACATATAATGTAGAAAAAATTCAGTAGTACTGGACACTATAATTCCTGGATTTTATCCTAACTTTAGCTTGGAATGGAGGGTTGTTAACACTTTAAATATTTGTGCTTTTGAAAGCAATTACGATTTATATCATCATTTTGGTTGGCCAGTTATCTCTATCAGAGGCCAATAGGAAAATCATTATTGAAAATACAGACTTTTCGAAACGTATTGAGAAAAAGGTCACTCGAATTGCAAAGGAAACAAACATTCCTTCTCTGGAGGTTCAGATCAGCAGAAATGAAGATGTGACTCATTTTCAATACCATCACAAAAAAGTTGAAAAACAGGATGTTTACGGTATTGGCAGTACAACAAAATTGCTTTCCTCTGTTCTTATTTTTAAACTTATCGAAGATGAAAAGTTAAGATTGAATGACAAAATTACTGAACATTTTAAACTGGAGCCGACTATAACAGGAATTGAAAAAATAACAGTAAAGCACTTATTGAATCATACAAGTGGACTATCCGATTATACCAAAAACCCTGAATGGATAAAAGCTGTGATGAATGCTAATGCACCGGATATTTTTGGCGATAAATTGAAACTGGTAAATGACAGTTTAAACAATTATGGCTCTTTCTCCTATAGCAATACCAATTACTTGTTTCTTCAAAAAATTGTAGAAAACCTAACTGGTCATACCTATGAAGATTATTTTAATACGTTTTACAGTACTAATGGATTTCCAGGTATTAAAACAGGTTACGATGAAAATGGATTACAGGCTTTTTTTGGACAGAATGATCAGGCTGTTTCTAATGTTTCCGACTGGAGAGAACACTACGGTTTTGATGGTGGTGCTTACAGCGACACCAAAGCACTTGATCGGTTTTTGATTAAATTATTTAAAGATAAATCCATTTTAAAGCCAGTTACGCTCTCGAAAATGTACGATTGGATCAACATGGAAAGCATGAGCATACCGATTGGAAGCGGTAAAATTTCAGAATACGGCAACGGCATTATGAAACTGACTTACGAAGGGCAGGAGTATGTTGGGCATTTTGGGAGCACATTAAAATATCAGTCTATGGTATTTTATAATTCAGCAAATAATATTTCAATAAGTGTGGTCACGAATTGTAGTGGTCCATACTTTAATAAGGTATTTTTTCAGGAATTAATTCCGGCTATACTCGATGAATTGTAAATATATTTTTTTGGCTCAGTATTTGGTTACTCACTTAAAACTCAAATGGAATTGCATATGTCAGGCTGAGTATAGTAGAAGCCTTTTTTAATAGACAAATGGTTGTCGAATGCGCCCATTAGAAATATCGAGATTCATTGACGAGCTCTCGACACAATTTTAATTTAATTTTTTTCTTAAAAATTAAATTAAAACCACTCGAGCTGACGCTAATTTTATTGATCATAATAATTTTAAACGGCACCAACTCTTAAATAAAATTTGAAAAATATTCGGTGGCTCGATCTCACAACATTAAGCTTTTTAATATTATGATTATCAATGTAATAATGAATTAAAATCATGAGTATTTATCTGCGATCTGCTATTAATTTTACTTTTTTACAATAATCTGAATATGGGTTAATTGCATTTATCAAAGCAGCTATACTTTGGGTTTCATTTATAGCAAACTACTTTTAGAATAAATTACGAGTTGGTTAGCAACGCATTAAACAGCCACTTAACCACTGATGTGAATCTCTCCCGACATAAACAATTTTCCCTGACCACTGATGTCCACCCTGTCGCCACAGAGTTCACAATGCAATACACCACCTCGTTTTGAAAGCTGCCTTGCACTCAGCTTATTTTTGTTCAGGGTTTTTGACCAATATGGGGTTAAGGTTGTATGAGCCGACCCGGTGACCGGATCTTCATCTACACCAACCTGAGGTCCAAAAAACCGGGAGACAAAGTCAACATCATTTCCTTTGGCGGTAACGATCACTCCGCGGGCATTTAATTTAGCGATTTCAGTAAAGTTGGGTTTTACTTTTCTGATCTCTTCTTCATTGTTGAAGATCAACAGAATGTCTGATTGACCTTTAAAAGCCGTCTGAGGTTTGATGTCGAATCCATTGAGAATATCCTGGGTAAGTTCAACCGGTTCGATGTGGTCTGCAGGAAAATTTAAGGTCAATTGATCCTCATTTCGGGTCACGCGGAGTTCGCCACTTCGGGGCGACAAGAATTGAATCTCATCTCCCGAATGCCCCTCATGATGAAACAATACAAAAGCCGCTGCAAAAGTGGCATGTCCACACAGATCGACTTCCACCGTAGGCGTAAACCATCTGATCTGGTAATGACTCCCGTTTCTTACGTAAAAAGCCGTTTCAGATAGATTATTTTCCATAGCGATATTTTGGAGAAGGTCATCGCTTAACCATTCTTTCAAGGGACAAACCGCAGCCGGATTTCCACCAAACAGCTTATCTGTAAACGCATCCACCTGGTATATTTTGATTTTCATGACTTGATTTTGATTTGTATTACTATTATAGTCTATTTATTCTCAATTGTATGCAAAGCCTGTCAATAAAAGGCCATTTGAAGGAATCATATATACTTGTTTTTATGCATTACAATTCATCTTTTTGATAAATGATTTTGACCAAAAGCTATGCTGTCAAAAATAAAGTATTTAATCAGGAAGAGAGAGAAATGTAATCAATTTAATTTTTAATTCGGGTTTCAATTCCATGTAATTTTTCATGACTAATCTCAACAATCTCACGGAAATTTTAGACTTTGGTTAGCGGTTCTAAAATAGGAGTGTGGTTTTGGGAAATGTAATAGTTACCCTTTATTATAAAAAACTTATCGATAGTTCATTAATAGAGAACTATTTGTATATTTGCTTTATAATTAAGCGAATGAAAAGAATAATTGCGAAAAGTACATTACGAGAATTTTGGGAAGATCACGCTGATTCTGAACAGTATTTAAAAACGTGGTACGATACTGCTAAAAAAGCTAATTGGTTCTCACCAAACGACGTAAAGCAGACGTACATAACAGCAAGTATCCTAAAAAATGGTCGAGTAGTTTTCAATATTAAAGGAAATTCTTACCGACTTGTCGTAAAATTCAATTATGAAAAGCAATGGGCGTTTATTCGATTTATTGGCACGCACGCCGAGTATGATAAAATTGACGCTGATACAATATAAATAAAACCATTATGGAATTGAAACCGATTAAAACAGAAAAAGATTACCGAAACGCACTCAAGCGACTTGAAGTGATTTTTGATGCACCAATAGATACAAAAGAAGGCGATGAAGCAGAAATTCTTTCACTACTCATTGAGAATTACGAAAATGAGCATTACCCTATAGAAGCACCTGACCCTATCGAAGCGATAAAAATTAGGATGGAAGAATTAAATATGCGCCAAAAGGATTTAGTAGGCATTATTGGTGGGAAAAGTCGAGTTTCAGAAATCTTAAACCGGAGAAAGAAATTGACTGTAGAAATGATTAGAGAGTTGGAGCAAATACTTCAAATTTCAGCTTCAGTTTTAGTGAATAATTATAAACTCGTGAAAAAATAATAAAGGTAACACAGCTTTAAGAAATAGTTTGGGTTCGTGCTGAAAATCAAAATTTCAGGATTTATTTTCTAATTTTTCCATTTGAAAAACCTAATGGCTTTTTTGAAGCTACTGCCAATAGCTAAATCATTACTTCTACTATTAATATAATAAAAATGGAACTACCAAAATATCACGAAACATTCATACCAATTCTGAAAACCTTAAGTTCAGGAGGATTTATGAGTAGCAGAGCTTTAGCTAAAAGCGTTAGAGATAATTATTATTCAAACCTTCCAAAAGAGCTTTTAGATAAAAAGACAAGCACTGGAGCTAATGTTTTAATTGATCGTATACTTTGGGGAAAGTCCTATTTGAAGATGGGTAAATTTGTCCATTACCCAAAAAGAGGTAGTGTTCAGATAACTGATAAAGGAAAAGAAGCCTTAAATAGTGGTGAATTACTGTTGTCCGATCTAAAGAGTGATCCGGATTTTATAAATCACCGTTCATCTGTTCAAAACAAAAAAGATAATCAGATTGAAACAGAAACTGTTGATGTAGATAATGCATCACCGCAGGATTTAATAGATACTGGTTTTGCTACAATAGAAACTGAGGTAAAGTCTGAATTACTTGACAAACTTAAAGAACTTGATCCTTATTTTTTCGAGAAAGTTATTTTGATTTTGCTTAAACGGATGGGTTATGGTGATTTTATAGAGACATCCAAATCCGGTGATGGTGGAGTGGATGGTATTATTAATGAAGATAAATTAGGTCTCGAAAAAATTTATACTCAGGCAAAAAGATACACTGAAAATAAAGTAAGAGAAAAAGATATACGCAATTTTATTGGCGCAATGAGTGGTGATACTACAAAAGGTGTCTTCATTACGACTTCTACATTTGATGATTTGGCAATTAAAAAGGCTCGAGAAGCTCATCATTCCATTATCTTAATTGATGGCTCTAAATTAGTTGACCTTATGCATCAATACGACGTTGGAGTGCAAGTAAAAACAACTTACAAAATTAAAGAATTAGACAACGATTTCTTTGAAGGTGAATAATTATCATCAAATCATCTTATGACTCCCTTCAACATGCCTCGGATCAGAAACAATCGCCAAACGTTCTACAACTTCAGCGATGATACTGAGGCAACCTAAATCGTCCATCACCTTGCCTCTGATGCGATATACGCCGTTACCGGCAAGAGAATACTTTTTGGCGACTTTAGGAAAATGTACCGTGTCAAACACTTCGCCGTCTGAATCTAAAAACGTCCCAAAATACATCAGTTCACCTTTGGCGGTTTTGGTGTGTTTGGCGGTGATCAGTTTGCCGTAAATGGTCAGGCTTCGGTTCACAAAATGTTTAAGGTATTTGGCCTTAATGTCATCGGCAATGGGCTGGTCCAGCAATTCAAAATAACCGCACAACGGAAATCCCAGCAATTCCAGTTGGTCGTAAGCTTCAATCACCGGATTGGTTTTCAGTTCGGGGATTTTAAAGCGTTTGGTTTCAAATTGAAACAATTGTCCTAAATGCTGGTCCTTGGGTTTTGCATTGTACTTGATGTGCACCTGCCATAGCAACATGTGCTTATCCACGCCGGTAAACCGAAATGCATTGATGCGCAGTAAAAGCACGGTTTGTTCAACACCTACATTAACCCGGTTCAGAAAATCATCAAAGCTTTGGTAGGGGCCGTGCAACTGCCGTTCAGTGATGAGCCGTTCTATGGCAAATAGTTCTATACCTTTGATCATCACCAAACCCAGATAAACGGTTTTACCTTTAATGACACATTCGCCGTGGCTGTGGTTCACACAGGGCGCTTCTACCGTACCGCCTTTTTTGGTGATCTCGTGTGTATAGGTTTCTATACTGTAAAATCCGCCACCGTTGTTCAATACCGCCGTCATAAACTCCAGCGGAAAGTAGTGTTTTAAATACAAACTCTGGTAACTTTCTACGGCATAGGAGGCGGAATGTCCCTTAGCAAAGGCATAGCCGGCAAAAGATTTGATCTGTTGCCAGACTTCTTCGGTCAGTTCCCGGGTGTAGCCTTTTTGAAGGCATTTTTGTTTGAATTTGCGTTCAATTTTTTCAAACTGCCCTTTGGATTTCAGTTTACCGCGCATGCCTCGCCTTAAGATATCCGATTCTGCCAACGACAAGCCGGCAAATTCGTGAGCCACTTTCAACACATCTTCCTGATAGACCATTACGCCGTAAGTTTCGTGTAAAATTTGGAGTAACACCGGATGGGCCTCTTGTCGCTTTTCCGGAATGCGGTGACGCAGGATAAATTCATTTTTCATCCCGCCATTCGATACGCCTGGTCGGATAATACTCGACGCCGCCACCAGGTTAAGGTAATTGTCGGTCTGCAACTTGGTCATCAGCGTTCGCATGGCCGGCGATTCCACATAAAATACGCCCATACAATCCCCGGTTCTCAGCAGGTTGTTGATGTTGGGGTCTTGTTTAAAGTGTTCAATATCTTCAATGTCGTGGATGTCCGCTTCAGGATGATTGTAATGTATGATCTCGATACAGTCTTTAATTTTCGATAGGCCACGTTGTGCCAGGATATCATACTTAAAGATGCCGACCTCTTCAGCAATATTCATATCGATCTGAACCGTTGGAAATCCCTTCGGCGGTAAAAACGTGCCCGTGTAGTAATGCGTGGGCTTTTGGGTAATGATGATGCCACCGGAATGTACACTCAGGTAGTTGGGAAACCCGTGGATGAGTTTGGCGTAAACCGTAATCAACCGAAGGTATTCAGAATTTGCCTTATTGGTTTTACTGCGGTAGCCTTTCAGAAAATTGTCGATTTCAGATTTGGGTAAGCCGAACACTTTGCCCAGTTCACGGATGACGGCCCGGTACTGAAAAGTGACATAGGTGCCCATCAGCGCCGCATTTTGGTAGCGTTCAAAGATATATCGGGTCACATCGTCCCGATCCCGCCAGGAAAAATCGATGTCAAAGTCCGGCGGAGAGTTGCGATAAACGTTGATAAAGCGTTCAAAATACAGGTCGAGTTCAATCGGATCCACGTTGGTGATCTCCAGAATATAAGCTACAATGCTGTTAGACCCGCTTCCACGACCAATATAAGGATAGCCTTTGGATCTGGCGTATTTCAGAATATCATTATTGATCAAAAAATAGGAGACAAAGTCCATTTTTTTGATGGCATCGAGTTCCTTAGTGATTCGCTTTTTAATCTTTGGGGTGACGACCTTGTAGCGCGTTTTCAGTTTCTCCCGGCATAAGCTTTTCAGGTACTCAAAATCCTCGTCTTTAGAGTTTAGATAAGTCAGTTGATTTTGGTTTTCCCTTTTCTCATCAAATTGAAAATCGACTTTACACGCATTTAAAATCTGTTCAGTGTTTAAAATGCATGTCGGGAAATCAGCAAAAGCTTCCTTCAAATCATCTATTGACAACATTTGATGGGCAAGGTCGCCTTCTTCAGACTTCGGCAATTGACTCAATAGGATATTAAGGTTGATGGCGCGGAGAAGGCGATGGGCATTAAAATCCCGTTTGTTCCTAAACGTGACCGGTTGCTGAATAACCAGTTTGTCTTCAAAATTTTTGTAATGTGAAAATTTGAGTTTATGGGTGTTTTTTACGGAAATACCAATAAATTCATTGGGTTTGAAGGTCTTCAATTCCAGCTCCAAAACGCTTTCAAAAGGGTAGATAATAAAGCAATCTTCAAAATCTGGTGCTTTGTCAGGGAATTTTCGCTTGTTGTGAATGTGTTCAGACAAATACGCATTGATCTGGTAAAAACCATGGTTATTTTTAGCCAATACCACAAACTTCTGGTCAGCACCATTTCTGAAATCCACTCCAACCACAGGTTTGATGTTGAGGTATTTCGCCTCTCTGATAAAGTTCAGACAAGCAGACGTGGAATTGATGTCGGTCAGTGCAAGCTGATCAATCTGATGTTTCACCGCGAGGTCGAGCAGGGCGGTTTCAGAAAACGTCCCGTAACGCAAAGAATAATAGGTATGGCAGTTAGTGTACATCTTTTTATGCCAATTTAATTTTGAAATGTTATTATTTTTTATTGTTTCCTATGCGCTAACAAAATCGGCGGTTCGCCATTAAATGGATTGCGGTTATCCCGAATGGTTTTTACCCCAAGCGTTGACGCTCTAAAGACACTGTCAGACCCGAAACGTTTCCGGATATGGTCCAGAGATTGGTAGAGGTTGGTGGTTTTTTCGTTGTCTTCAAACATATCAATCTGGTAGTTCCCTTCCACCAGATGACCAAACCGTACCCCAACCAATCGAATCAACAACCGTCTGGAATGCAGTTGGTCGAACAGCTTATGGATCAACGGGATCAGGATATGATCGACATTCGTATAATTGATCCTGGCTTGTTTGGAATAGGTATTGAAATCCGAATACTTTATCCGCACACTCACGTTTCCGGTCAGTTTATTGCCCATGCGCAGTTGATAGGCGAGGTTTTCACCCATAGCGGTCAATGTGTTTTTGAGTTTGACCATATCAATGGTGTCTTTGTCGTAAGTTCTTTCGATTGAAATCGACTTACGTTCGCTGTAGGGAATAACCGGAGTCGTGTCAATACCGTTTGCCCGTTCCCAGATCTTCTGACCGTTTTTTCCCAGAATAGACACCAACAATTCACAGGGCATCTCCTGAAGTTGTTGCACTTTAAATACACCGAGATTCATCAAAGTTTGTCCAACCGATTTCCCTACCATTGGGATTTTTCTCACAGATAGTGGTGCTAAAAAGGGTTTTTCAAACCCGGCATCAATTTTCATTTGGTTGTTGGGTTTGGCTTCACCGGTAGCCACTTTAGACACCACTTTATTGGTCGAAAGACCAAAAGAGATCGGTAATCCGGAATCTTTGATGATGCGTTCCCGCAAGTGTTTGGCGAATTTGTAATTGCCGTAAAACCGATCCATGCCGGTCAGGTCGATGTAAAATTCATCCACGCTGGTTTTTTCAAACAGCGGGACTTCCGATTTGATGATTTCGGTGACCAGAGCCGAATATTTCATATAAGTTCCGGAATTCCCACGGATAACAGTGGCTTCAGGGCAGAGCTTTTTAGCCATGTGCATCGACATGCCGGAGTGCACCCCGAATTTCCGGGTTTCGTATGAACATGCAGATACCACACCTCTGTCGCCGGTGCCTCCAACCAGCAAGGGTTTTTTGAGAAGACTCGAGTCGAGCAAGCGTTCTACGGATACAAAAAACGTATCCAGATCCATATGTAAAATACTTTTTTTCATTTTTCAAAAATAGTAATAATATTACGCATTTTTTGCATAGATTTGTTGCATGGAAAATTTTATTGCCAAAAACATCAAATTCCTCAGAGGACTGAAAAAGTTGTCTCAGGAAGACCTGGCGGAAGACTTAAAGATCACCAGAGCCCAGGTTTCTACCTACGAACGGGAAAGCTCGGCGCCGTCTATTCCTATTCTATTGAAGCTGTCCAAATACTTTGAAATTCCTATCGATATACTGATTAAAAATGACATTTCGAAGGCAGGGACAACCTCATTTATTGAATTGCGGAATAAACGCGTGTTGTTTCCGATCACCGTTGACGAAGACAATGAAAACCTGATTGAAGTCGTTCCGGTAAAAGCTTCAGCTGGTTATCTGGCCGGATACGACGACCCGGAATACATTGAGCAGTTGCAAAAAATTAAACTGCCCTTTTTACCCAGTGGGAAGCATAGGGCATTTCCGATCAGAGGCGATTCGATGTTGCCGATGAAAGATGGCTCTTTTGTGATCGGTAAGTTTGTTGAAGATAAAACTGACATTAAAACCGGAAGAACTTACGTTTTGGTCACGACTAATGATGGTATGGTGTACAAGCGCGTGACCAATACCATCGATAAAGACCAGTGTCTGATTTTAAATTCAGATAACAAATTCTATGAAAGTTTTAAAATTCACGTCGATGAAGTGTTGGAAGCCTGGGAATTCACCTGTAGTATTAATACGCAGGAATACAGCGAAGAAGAGCTAAAGATCAGTAGCATTCTGAACATGTTTAATGAGTTGGGGATAGAGTTGGAGGCTTTAAAAAGGAAGTGAATCAAGTATTTAGAAATTTGGATATGTAATGTTTTATGTTTCACGCAAAGTGCACAAAGCAAAACGCAAAGCATCGCAAAGATCTGGTGAATAATTACATACAAATTTGCGTTCTTTGAGAAAGACTTAGCGGTCTTTGCGTGAAATTGAATAAAAAAATAAAATGACATACACAATTATAGATGTAGAAACTACCGGCAGAACCAACAGGATGACTGAAATTTCTATATTTAAATACGATGGTCATGAGGTGATTGATGAATTTACCACACTCATCAATCCAGAGATGAGCATTCCGCATTACATTACCGCACTCACCGGAATAGATGATCAGATGGTAGAAGATGCACCGGTTTTTGAAGAGGTGGCTCAGCAGATATTAGACATGACTGAAGATGCGGTGTTTGTCGCACACAATGTCAACTTCGATTACAATATCATCCGCAATGAGTTTAAAAACATAGGCATCAGTTTTAACCGAAAGAAGCTCTGTACGGTCAGGCTATCCAGAAAACTTTTACCGGGTCACCGGTCTTATGGTTTGGGCAATTTATGTCGGGATTTGGAGATTCCCATCACTGACAGGCACCGCGCCAAAGGCGATGCCAAAGCTACGGTGATCTTGTTCGAAATGCTCCTAAAGAAAGATCAGAATAGAACAGTCATTGATACCTTTTTAAATCCAAGATCCAAACAAGCAACCTTGCCGTCGCATTTACCTACCTCTGTGTTTGAAAATCTACCCCATCAAGCCGGCATTTATTTTTTTAAAGACAAACGTGGAAAGATCATTTACATCGGCAAAGCTAAGGATATCCGGAAAAGGGTGCTGAGTCATTTCTACTCCAAAAGCAAAAAGTCGCTGAGCATGTGCAGAGAAACCAGAGATATTGATTTTGAATTATCAGGCAGTGAGTTGCTGGCTTTACTGATGGAGGATTTTGCCATCAAAAAGCACAATCCGTTCTACAACAAGCAGTCTAAAAAATTCTATAAACGCTACGGGATTTTTAGTTATCAAGATATGAACGGCGTGACGCATTTGGCTTACAACACCCTGGGTAAAACCTTACGACCTTTAATGACTTTTCAATCGATCAGAGATTGCCGGTCCTTTTTAGAACTGGCTTGCCTCAAATTTGAATTGTGTCCCAAATACTGCCATTTACAAGAACAGGTTGAGGTTTGTAACCATTTCAGTATCAAGACCTGCAAAGGTATTTGTCGAAACGAAGAATCGGTTGAAGCTTACAATCAAAGGGTGAAACAATTCATCAATCAAATAACTACTGTAGACGAAAATCATATTATCGAAAAACAAGGCAGACAACCCGATGAAAGCGCTTTTATCCTCATCAAAAACGGTGAATACAAAGGCTATGGTTTTGTAGATAAAGAGATTCAAATCACAGACATTGATAGTTTTGAGCACTATCTCATCCCACAACAGCATAATCTGGATACCGAGCGGATACTTAGGCCATATCTGATGCCGTCTTTTGAGTTGACTTAGATTTGCAGTAAATGTTTTGAATAGTAATTTACATAATTATTTGTAGCATGTCATGCCAATTACGAGACTTTGGGAGAGGTATTGTATCACCTTGCTCACGTCACACTTGAACATTCGTATGCGATTCCTCAGTCGATCGAGTCACACTCCTTCGGAATGACTTCAGAGTTTTCTTGGTACCATGCTTTTGAAATCTCCTTTTTTATATTAATTGCTATACTCTAGGCGGGAAATACGTTTAGAACGATAGTCATTAATATTCTTGTTATCTATGATATAACACAGATAATGGAATAATGCCAATTCAGGTTTAAATTGATGAATGTAAAGAAATTACCGCATTATCGTTTCTTTCCTGTCTGGTCCAACCGAAACTATTTTCACCTTAACCTCTACAAAATCTTCAATAAAAGTGATGTAATCTTTTAAAGTTTGCGGCAGTTTCTCAAAACTATTGATCTTAGTGATATCTTCCTGCCAGCCTTTTAGTGTTTTATATACCGGTTTTAGATCTTCAGCTGATAAATTATAGGGCAGGTGATCAATTTCCTCACCATTATAATGGTACGCGGTACATACTTTTAATTCATTAAAACCGCTTAATACATCGGCTTTCATCATCATCAGATCGGTTACACCATTCACCTGAACGGCGTATTTTAAAGCCACCAGGTCCAGCCAGCCACAGCGTCTTGGTCTGCCGGTTGTTGCTCCAAATTCATGACCGACTTTAGCCATACGTTTACCGTGTTTATCAAAGAGTTCCGTCGGAAATGGACCACTACCAACCCTGGTGGTATAAGCTTTAAAAATACCGTATACCTGCTGGATTTTATTTGGAGCAATACCCAAACCGGTACAAGCGCCTGCTGCTGTAGTGTTCGACGAAGTAACAAAAGGATAAGTTCCAAAATCTATGTCGAGTAATGAACCCTGGGCACCTTCAGCCAGAATACTTTTACCGTCTTTCATGGCTTTGAACAGGTACTCCTCAGAATCTATGAATTGAAGACCTTTAATTTTTTCAACCGCTTCAAAGAACTCTTCTTCGAGTTCATTCAGGTCATATTGCACATCAACATTGTAAAAGTTGATCATAGCTTCGTGCTTGTCTGCCAGCTGACGGTATTTGTCTTTCCAGTCTTCAAATTCAAGATCGCCTACACGTATACCATTTCTGCCGGTTTTATCCATATATGTCGGGCCAATACCTTTTAGGGTAGAGCCTATTTTAGCCTTTCCTTTAGCCGTTTCTGAGGCGGCATCGAGCAGCCTGTGCGTAGGAAGAATAAGATGGGCTTTTCTGGAGATGAGCAAAGCATCTTTGTAATTCACATCGTATTTGTCCAGACCTTCTAATTCTTTTTTGAAAATCACCGGATCTATCACTACACCATTGCCTACAACATTGATGGCTTTGGGGTGAAAAATACCGGAAGGAATGGTATGTAAAACATGTTTAATGCCATTGAACTCCAGTGTATGTCCTGCATTAGGACCACCCTGAAACCTGGCTATGATGTCGTATTCTTTGGTGAGATAATCTACAATTTTTCCTTTGCCTTCATCTCCCCATTGGAGACCGAGTAGTAAATTTACGTTCATTATTGGTCTTTTGGTTTATTGCGTTTTCCATAAAAGTATAGCGTATGGTTATCTATACTGATATCAAAAACTTCTTCAATTGTTTTTTTGATGGATTCTATTCTGGGGTCACAAAATTCAATCACTTCATTACCATCTAATATGACATGGTCATGTTGTTTGTCAAAGTAAGATTTTTCGTATTGCGCCTGATTGCTGCCAAACTGGTGTTTTCGAACCAGACCGCAATCCTGTAACAAATCTATAGTATTGTAAAGTGTTGCTCTGCTTACGCGATAGTTCTTGTTTTTCATCGTAATGTAGAGCGATTCTATATCAAAATGATTTTGATTTTCATAGATCTCCTGAAGTATAGCATAACGTTCAGGCGTTTTTCTGTGTTTGTTTTCTTCCAGATATTTGGTAAAAACATTCTTTACAATAGCCTGATTGTTTTGTTTAATGCTTTTAAGATTTTCCATAAGTACAAATTTAAGACTTATTCACGGCTTACTTTGTCAATCCCATCAATTTTTTTCAGCCGGTCTATGAGTTGATTTAAGATGTGTTTGTTTTTGATGGTTACGGTGATCTCACCGTGAAAAATACCATGTTTACTGGTAAAGTTAAGGCTTTTCATGTTTACGTGTAAACTTTTGGAGATCATATCCGTAACTTCACTTACAAGCCCTAAGTTATCAATACCGGACAATTTAACCTTTGCACTAAAGTCTTCCTGAGTAGAATCTATCCATTTGGCTTTTAGAATCCTGTAGGCGTAATTACTTTGTAACTGAATGGCATTGGGGCAATTCATTTTATGGACTTTAATGCCATCGCTTACCGTCAAAAACCCAAATACATCGTCCCCGGGAATAGGATTACAGCATTGGGCCAGTGTGTAGTCAAAAGTTTCCTCATCATCACCGAAGACCAATTGGTCATAATTTTGAGAAATTTCATCTTCATTAACATTCTCTTGTGGCTTTGAGGCTCTTCTGATCTTTGATTTAAAGAAGGAAACCAATGCGTTATTCCTTTGTGAGGCATAACCTTTGATCTCTTTGTTGTCTATAACGCCGTTTCCAACCCTGAAAAACAGATCAAGGCTGGTTTTCAGTTTGAAATGATTGACCATTTCGTTTACTGTTTTTTCATCTAACTGAATTTTCTGAGACCTCAATTTTCTTCTCAGGATCTCTTTGCCTTCCTCGGCTATCAGCTTTTTCTTTTCCTTTAGGGCAGATTTGATCTTTGAGCGCGCTCTTGCTGTACTTACGAAATCGAGCCAGTTTGAACTTGGTTTGGCATTAGCGGAGGTGATGACTTCCACCTGGTCACCACTTTTGAGTTCATGGCTTAAGGGGACTAACTTACCGTTAACCTTTGTGCCACGGGTTGTCAATCCAACGTCGGTATGGATATGAAATGCAAAATCCAGCGCTGATGCCCCTTTTGGCAGAGATTTCAGATCACCATTCGGGGTGAAAACAAAGATTTCTTTGGCATATAGGTTGAGTTTGAATTGTTCAACAAAATCAACGGCATTGGTCTCATTGTTTTCAAGTGCTTCCTGCAAACGGTTGAGCCACAGGTCAAGTCCGTTGTCGCTGTTCTTTTCTTTGTTTTTGTACTTATAATGTGCAGCATATCCTTTTTCGGCAATTTCATTCATACGCTCACTTCGGATTTGCACTTCTACCCATTGGCCTTTTGGCCCCATAACTGTTATGTGGAGAGCCTCGTAGCCTGTTGTTTTTGGTGAAGAAATCCAGTCTCTCAACCGTGTAGGATTTGGTCGAAAATGATCAGTAACAATAGAATAAATTTTCCAGGCCAGAAATTTTTCGTTTTCTAGATCAGATTTGTAGATAATCCTTACTGCGAACTTATCGTAGACCTCTTCAAAAGTTATATTTTGAGCTAAAATTTTACGTCTTATAGAAAAAATGGACTTAGGGCGTCCTTTTATTTCATAATTTAAGCCTTCGCTATCCAGTGCTTCGCGGATTTTGTTTGTAAAGTCTTTTATGTATTGGTCCTGTTCTTCTTTACTTTCTTTTAATTTTTGGGCAATATCTTTATATACTTCGGGTTCAGTGTATTTTAAACTGAGGTCTTCGAGTTCAGTTTTTATGTTGTATAATCCTATCCTGTGAGCCAGAGGTGCATAAATATATAGTGTTTCGGAGGCTATTTTAACCTGTTTATCCGGACGCATGCTTTCCATGGTTTGCATATTGTGAAGACGGTCTGCGATTTTGATGATGATCACGCGTATATCATCATTCAGTGTCAGCAACATTTTTCTGAAATTTTCGGCCTGAAGTGAGATGTCGCCATCTTTTTTCAAGCTTGAAATTTTAGTAAGACCATCTACAATCTTGGCTACAGTCTCTCCGAAGAGTTGTTCGATATCGGCAAGACTACATTCCGTGTCTTCAACAACATCATGCAGAAGTGCAGCCGTTATAGAAGTTGCATCCAGACCAATCTCTGAAGCAACAATCTGAGCTACGCTGATTGGATGGAAAATATAGGCTTCACCCGATTTTCTTCTTTGTTCCTTATGCGCTTCGAGTGCAGTTTCAAAGGCTTTACGAATTTGTTTTTTATCCTCACTGCTTAAATGCCTGTAGCTGATACGCAACAGCTTTTTATATTGCTTTGCAATTTCCTTATTTTCTTCGGCTATAAATTCTTCTGTTAGCATAATACTAAATTAGAAAAAATATATAATGTAAACTTCCTGGCTCTGGTAAATTTACATCAATATGAATTAATTGTTTTGATTTACAGCAGTTTCTAATTAAAACCTAATATCATAATAATTTAGTCCGTTAGATTAATGGTAATACCTTTAAACTGAATTACAAAATTTGATAGTTCGAGGATTAAAAGCGCAAGAGGTTCAAAACAGGTCTTATTATAATTTAAAATCTAACATTACTCAGTTTTAATGACTTTTTAGACGGGCATTTAATTTTTCGCCTCATTTTTCAAGATTAATGTTAAAAATATCTTTATTTTTATTATTCTTATTAAAAATGAAGTGCTATGTCCGGAAAATCGATCAATTCTACTGTAAACGTCAAGGCAAGAAAGGCTTTCACATATCATTTGCTAAAAGATATAGAAACGCTGGATCAGATGTTGAAAAATGATCTGTTCCCCAAAGATGATATCAGAATAGGAGCAGAGCAGGAGTTAGCAATAGTTGATAAAAAAATGAAGCCTACCTGCAAGGCTTTGGATATACTTGATAAGGTAGACAACGAGCTCTTTGTAACAGAACTTTCTCAGTTTAATTTAGAAATCAACCTCGAACCTATGCTTCTTAAAGCCGGTGTATTTTATAATATACACAAGAAGCTTAAAGCTCATCTTGAATTTTTAAGTGAAAAATCCGAGTCCTTTGATGTAGAATATCCACTGGCAGGAATTTTGCCAACAATAGAAAGGAAAGATTTTAATAAAGAGAATATCACCCCGTTCCAGCGCTATTTGGTGTTGAACGAAATTCTTAAGAAAACAAAGGAAGAAACTTTTGAAATCAGAATTTCCGGGGTTGATGAGATGACCCTCAAACTTGATTCTATATTGGCTGAAAGCTGTAATACCAGTTTTCAAATCCACCTTCAACTTAAACCAGGAGAATTTAAAGAAAAGTACAACTGGGCACAGATGATCTCTGGTCCTGTATTGTCGGCTTGCACCAACTCTCCGTTATTATTGGGCAGGGAATTATGGTCAGAAACCAGAATAGCTTTATTCCAACAAACAGTAGATTCCAGGAATTCTACATACCTGTTGCGCGAACAGCGACCCAGGGTAACTTTTGGGGAAGACTGGGTACAGGACTGTGTATCTGAGATATTTAAAGCGGATGTCTCACATTATCCGCTTTTGATCACTGCTGATGTAGAAGAAGAGTCTTCGGAAGCATTGAGTCAGGGCAAACCACCTAAACTCAAGGCTCTGGCAATGCACAATGGCAATATTTACAAATGGAACCGCTTATGTTATGGTGTAAGTGAAGGTAAACCTCACTTAAGGATAGAAAACCGATATATTCCTACCGGACCTACTTTAATTGATGAGGTAGCCAATATCGCTTTTTGGGTAGGGCTGATGAAGGGAATGCCCGAAGAATACCGTGACCTGCCAAATATGATGAATTTTAAAGCTGCCAGGCAGAATTTTTACAAAGCTGCAAAACACGGCTTGAATACACAGTTTGAATGGTTTGATAAAACCATTTCGGCAAAAAGCCTTATTCTCAAAGAACTACTTCCGTTGTCTGAAAAAGGCTTGCAAAATTGTGGCATACCCCAGGAGGAGATCAATGTTTTTCTGGATATCGTAAAACAAAGGGTAAAAAGGAACAAGACAGGTTCGGAATGGATGAGTAAAAATTACAACAGATTAAAGAAACATTTCACAAAAAGGCGAACAGCTTTTTTTATCACGCAGCAAATGCTGAGATATCAAAAAAAAGACCTGCCGGTTTACCAATGGAGAAATATCAGTATTAACAAAAAACCATGTGATATCACAGACTTTATAGTGTCTGATGTAATGACATCAGAACTTATTGTTGTTCATGAAAATGACCCTATACTTATTATCAAACATTTGATGCAGTGGAATAATTTAAAGGAAATATTGGTAGAAAATAATGAGCATAAACTTGTAGGAATCGTAACTTTGCAACAATTAAACTTAGTGACTTCTAGTGCCTATCAATCCAAGTCTGTAAAGACCATTATGCAGTCTGATGTGAAGACGATAAACCCGGATGTAGAGCTTGTGAAAGCTGAAGAGATGATGAAAAAATACAAGGTGCTTGCTTTACCGGTAATTTCTGACGACAAGCTGGTTGGAATTGTCACTACAGATCACTTAAATCAATTGTCTGTAAATGAATAAACCCGATAGGCTTATAGCGTCTATAGAAAATGATCCTAACCTGCCAAGCATTCTGTTTTTTTGTTGTATCCATGGCAATGAGAAGGCGGGTTATGAAGCATTAAGGTCTTTTTTTGATCATATCTTAAAGCATAAAGAACTCATAAAGGGTAATATTTACGGTATTTTCGGAAATCAGGAAGCTTTTTTACACGAATACAGATTTGTTGATAAAGACCTGAACAGGATCTGGACAAAATCTCATATCAAGGCATCTACACAAAATCACAAGGTCAGTGAATACTTTGAACTGGAGGATATTTATAACAGTTTATACGACATACTATCCAGAAATAGATCAACAGTTTACAGTGTTGATTTGCATACGACTTCAGGTCCTACAAAGCCTTTTATTGTGATGAACGACTCCCTGAACAACAGAGCTTTTGTAAGAAATCTCGGTTATCCGGTTATATTTAACGTTGAGTCTTATATTGAAGGTGCATTGTTGAATCTTCTCAATGATTTAGGACACATATCCCTGGCTTTTGAAGGTGGTGAGCATTACTCTGCCGCTTCTGTAAAGGAATTGAAAATATTCTGTTATAAAACACTGTACCATTCCGGTGTTGTGAGTGCTGAAGATCTTGTGAGTATTGGCATAGATGAAAAATATTTTCGTTCCAAACCTGCTAAATATTTTGAAATGATCTTCAGACAGGACCTTAAACCAACAGATCAATTTGAAATGGTGGGTAATTACTTAAATTTTCAAAAATTAAAGAAAGGAGAACGTATTGCTACCCTTAACGGACGGAATGTTTTAAGTCCTAAATCTTATCAGATTTTCATGCCACTTTATCAAAAGAAAGGAGAAGATGGATTCTTTTATGTACGCAGAATAAATACCTTTAAATTAAAGATAGCAAGAATTTTAAGAAACTGGAATGCTGAAAGAATACTTACAATTTTACCCGGTATCAATAAAGTAAATTTTTATACGTTATCTATACCTAAGGCCATCGTAAAGTTTATTCCGAAACGCTTTCTATTTGCTTTAGGCTACAGGAAAAGTGTCGAAGTAGATAGTGATAAACTTTACTTTACAAAACAAGAAAGAAAATTGCGTAAATTGCCAAAATTAAAATCATTTTTAAGTCCGTATAAAGTATGAAAGTCTTCAAAGTTTTATTGCTCAGTTTTGTTCTTTTTTTGTCTCTTCAAAAAGTAGCCGCTCAAGAGATAGATCTTGGTGTAAAATTAGGGGCAAATTTTGCGACTTTGGGCGATATTGAGCAATTTGATAATGAAATAGGGTTTGTTGGCGGAGCATACCTTGATCTGAAGTTTGGTAAATTTGGAATACAGCCTGAACTACTTTATTCACAACAGGATGGTCAGTTTGATATTACAGCCTTTGATCTTAATTATATCAATATTCCGGTGATGTTCAAATTTTATATTGTAGGTGGCCTGAATTTTCAATTAGGACCTCAATTTGGAATATTGGTAAATGACAGTATTCCTGACGCTATATCGCAAAGTGTAGAGACAGAATCTTTTGACCTTGCCGGAACAGCAGGCCTAGGTCTGGATTTGCCGCTTGGGTTAAGAGCAAGCGCCAGGTATGTATTTAATGTTGAAAATGATTTTGAGACGGCAAATTTCACAGACGGTTTCTTTACACTTTCCCTGGGTTTGAATCTGTTTTAACCTATCGTTTTCTAAATTTTTGGGTGAGTTCGAATACCTGATTCAGAATAGCTTCATCTTTTTCATTAAAATCTATATCTCTTCGTTTCATAACCACCTTTGCTACTTCAGTAGCCTTACTGAATTTGTAAGTGATAAAGCCGCTGCTGCCACCCCAGCTAAAGCTTGGAATAAAGTTTCTTGGAAATCCGGAGCCATAGATATTTGCACTAACGCCCACAACTGTCCCTGTGTTGAACATGGTATTTATACCACATTTGGAATGGTCTCCCATCATTAAGCCACAGAATTGAAGACCGGTATCCTTAAAGCCTTCTTTCTCATAATCCCAAAGCTTTACTGAAGCATAATTGTTTTTAAGATTAGACGTATTGGTGTCGGCACCAAGATTACACCATTCACCAATCACAGAATTACCCAGAAAACCATCATGACCTTTATTAGAATAACCCTGTATGACAGAATTACTCACTTCACCACCAACTTTAGAATGAGGTCCAATAGTAGTACCGGTGTATATTTTTGCACCCATTTTTACGGTAGCATGCTCACATAATGCAAATGGGCCACGAATGTTAGAAGACTCCATGACTTCTGAATCTTTGCCTATATAAATTGGTCCATCCGTTGCGTTGAGCGTTCCATTGATAAGTTTTGCTCCGGGTTCTATGAATATACGATCCGGATTAATAGCCAAAACATGCTCAGGTATATTTTCTGATTGACGTCCTTCAGTAATCAATTCAAAATCCATTTCGATCGCCTTGTGATTTAGGGCAAAAATATACCAGGTGTTTTTTAGCATCATTGGTTCATCATCAATTTCAATTTTTCTTTCAATCTTTTCAAAATCAGCTGATCTATAGGCCAAAAGAATATTATTATGGAACAAAGCATCTTTTGGTTGCAGGTTTTTGATTTCTTTAACCAGGTTATGATTTGGAAATACCGAAGCATTAATGAAATAGTTATCTTTTTCCAGGTTTAAAGGCCATCTTGTATCCTGAAGATATTGTTCTGTATTATGAGAAACCCTTGCTTCGGGAAATAGCTTTTCCCATTTTTCTCTCATTTTGAGGATACCACACCTCAATTCTGAAACGGGTTTGGTGTACGTAAAAGGCAGGAGTTGGTTTCTATATGGTTCTGTAAATACAATGTTCATAACATTTTATTATTTGAAAAAATTAAAATTGTTTGGCTATTAAAAAACCTAATCCAACGGATAATAATCCAAGAAATATGCTGGCTAAAGTGTAGAATATAGCCTGTAGGTAATCTCCGGATTTGATCAAATTGTAATTTTCAAGTGCAAAAGCAGAGAAGGTTGTAAAACCACCACAAAAGCCGGTGACCAATAATAGCATAAGTGGTTTTTCCAGGATATTTTTTATTTCAAAACCTATGAGCAGGCCAATGAGCAAGCTACCAACTACATTGACAGTGAGAGTGCCTGCAATGGCATTTGAAAATACAGGGTTCAAACTTTTGCTGAGTAAAAATCTTAATACACTGCCTAAGCCTCCACCTAAAAAAACAATCCCTATGCTTTTAACATCCATAGATACAAATATAGGTGTTGATCAGTAAAGGTGTTGGAAAAAATCTAAAAAAAAAGCCAGACAAATTGCCTGGCTTAAATAGTAATAGATTTAAATTTATGATTTAGCTTTCTCTTTTGGTTCATTCAGTTTTTTGGAAAGTTCCAAAGAAATTGCAGACTTATCAAAAGTCATCTTACCGGCGCCTGTCTCTATAATGACAGCATCCAGTTTTTCACTGAAATCGAAAACTTTGCCGTGTAAACCACTTTTGGTGACTATTTTGTCTCCTTTCTTAAGACTTTCACCGAATTTTTTTTCTTCCTTTTGTTTCTTCATTTGTGGTCTGATCATAAAGAAAAAGATGACCACAAAAATCAGAATCATAGGCAAAAAGCTTCCTATATCTCCCATCAATAAATTATTTTACTTTAATAGCTGAATTAGCATTTACAGTGTTAGAGTTTGCAGATGGTGTAACCATAGCTTTTATCTGAAGTCTTTCAGTACCGCTTTCTGTGTTAGCCTTAATGGTTACAGTTTTGTTTTGCGTGTTAGGTTTACCTTTGGAGTTAAACTTTACTAGCATTTCACCGGTTTCTCCTGGCTTAATTGGCTCTTTTGTCCATGAAGGTACTGTACAACCACAGCTACCTCTCGCACTTGTAATCACTAAAGGTGCTTTACCATTGTTTGTGAAAGTGAAGGTGTGTTCAACAACATCTCCTTCATTGATTGTTCCAAAATCATGTGTTTTTTCTTCGAAATCCATGGTTGGATAATACACCTCCTGAGCATCTCTTTCAGAAGCTGCTTCAACATTTTCTGCTTTAACTTTGTCTGCAGCATTGTCTTTACAAGAAGTAAATGTCATTGTGCCTGCAGCAATCAAACATAATAATAGCTTTTTCATAATCTTAATTTTAATTTTGCACAAAAATATCATAATTAATTTATTCTATCAAACCTCTACCACTTTTATTAAGGCGTTTTTCAGTTTTATATTGTTTTACAATTTTATCTAAAAGACCATTAATAAAGTTGCTGCTTTTTGGTGTGGAATAGTCTTTAGCAATTTCCAGGTACTCGTTAATAGTCACTTTTACAGGAATACTAGAAAATCTTGTCAATTCTGTGCAGGCCATAATCAGCATGATGTAGTCCAGGTCTGCTATTCTGTCTTTCTCCCAGTTTTTGGTGTTTTTTACAACATCTTTACTGAGCTCGTTTTCATTAAGCATGGTTTTGCGCAGTAAATCAAGAGCAAATTCATGGTCGTCATCGTTTTTAAAAAGGTCCGGGAATCTCAATTCTTTAGCATAATGAGGGATATGCTTAAGAAATCTTACCATATTCGTATTCACTATCGGCAGGTCGTCTATCCATGTCAGCTTATGATCTTCAAAATACTCGTAGATTTTGTCATTTGTAGCAATAAATTCACTGTAACAATCAACAACAAATTTCTTATCTGCTTCAAAAGAATCCTCTTCTTGGGCCAGGTAAGTTTTATAGAGATCGCTGTTTTTTAGTTCCTCCCAAATTAAGGCAGGATATTCATCATCAAATGCCCAGACGTCAAGTTTTTTATTGTGATTTATTTTATCGAGTTCGTTTGATGACTTTATTTTGTGTATAAGCCTGTTATTTATAAACTTTAGGTTAGGCGATTTTTCTTCCTCACTGGCAAAATATTTCTTTTGGCTTTGTTCGTAAAAAATCTTAGCTCTTTTTTGAATATGAGTAATAAGGTTAAGGTTTACGATAAAGAGGTCAAACATATCCTGCATACTTTTGTTCAGGAAAGCTTCCTCTTTTTTTAAACCATCCAAATTGCTATGCTTAAGAGCATAGATGCTTTGCATAACCTTGGTCCTGATGTGTCGGCGTGTCAACATGAGGTAGAACTTTATAAATTTTCGCCAAAATTAGTGTATTTCTTCAAGCTATGGAAACCTGCAAATACATTATTTTAGTTTTTTGATCGATGAAACAAATAACCTACCGGAAAATAAATCACTTATCCATCAACTGTTTTTGAAAAAGTGTTGCTTTATAGGCCATTTTGAGTCCATTAATGCCTTTATCTAACTCATGTTCCTTAAATTTTTCATCAAGGTATTCGGTCATGACCTTTATGTTTTTGTCTACACCCTGAAGAATATAGAGCTTAAGCAAAATCAGGTTTGAATAAATTTCTTCAGTAATACTGAGGTCATTATCCACTAAATTTTCTTCAATGAGTTTTTCTACCTGATCGTCGTTTTCTTTTATTTCATCAAATAAATAAGCATTGGCCAAATCTGATTTCGACATTTCAGAATAGTCATTTTTATCGGATATATCTTTTCTGTAAGTCATTTTATCATCCACGAGATAATACCACCTGGTGTAAGAATCGTTTTCGATTGAAATTTTCTTTTCAAAATGTTTATCCTTCGCATCCCAGTTTGTGAAAACCACCAAAATATCAGGAGTATTTTCCTTCTTAATGACTGCAATCCTTATGAGATAATTTCTTTTTCCCGGTTTGTCTATTTCTATATCAAGACTACTTTCTTCGGATACATAGGTCTTTATCGCTTTTATGGTGGCATCAACATCAGCTATGGTTGCTTCAGGATATAGATTTTCTCTTAAAAACATATCGATGTAGAGGTGATGCGTTAAATAAAAATCGTTGACCTTGAGATAGTTGGCTTTTTTGAGGTTTTTAGTTTTTATTTCAATGTTTTCAGATTGTGCAAAAACTTTGGTAGTTAATATAAGCACAGTAAGAATGAAAAGTTTTTTAAACATTTGATTTATTTCTGAATTCAAGGTTTAAATATATTCAACTACAATAATATCGAAATATTTTCTGCTATTTTATTCAATGATGATCGATTTGGCGCATAAATCTATTTCGCTAATTTTACAAAAATTTTTGTGATGAATTCCTATATTTTAAAAACGACAGCTTTATTTTTTTTCATCAGCTTTGTGGCTTGCAAATCTGATAAGAAGGAGAATGAGGACCTGAAAATTGAAAATGATGTTGTTCATAAGCAAAGTGAAAGTGAAAAGCATTTGCAGAATATTTTAAGAGCACATAATGCCAGTAAATTTAAAGAAGAAAATCAGGTCAAATTCAATCTTGAAATCTCAATGACCGATGAAATATTCTTTAACGGATTTGTTACCTTAAAAACAGATGGGTCTAAAGCGAGATTTCTGGATTCCAATACTGACCGGATAGTTCATAGAAACAATCTGAATTCAGAGTTAGATAAAAAGTTATACCACTTGGCAACTTTATACGGTATGGGGTTTTGGCTTAATGAAGACAAATTTGAAAAACAGACTTCTGATCAGGACAATTTTAATCATGCTGTTTTTGAAACATCGGTAAATTCTTCAACATTTAATATCTCTACACATCCGTTAACTGATATTCTTCAAAACGTAACTTACAAAACTAATATTTCCGAACCACCATTTAATGAAGCGACAGTTCATTACGATAAGTACATTACGGTGAACAGAGTGCCGGTAGCCTTAAACTGGTACTTTGTAGATCAAACAGATACAATCGCCACAGCAAAAGTTTCAAGAATAAGCTACCCTGAGACCTTTTAGCCTAAACTATACTGATGTTGAGTTAAGCTCAATTTTTTCTTTGTAAGCTTTACCGACAGAACGTTTCATTAATAATGACAGCAACAAAGCAATCACAAAAAGCCCGGAAAATACTTTCAAGGTAATATCCAGTGAACCGGTCTCTGCCATGACGTAATTGTAAAGACTTGGGCCAAAAATACCGGCGAAGCCTTTTGAGATCAGCACCATGCCAAGAATTGTTCCCAATTGTTTATTGCCAAAGAGGTCGCTTAAAAAAGCCGGTAAAGTTGCAAAAGCTCCTCCGAAAACACTGATAATTAACATCAGTACCCCAATGAAAACTGCCGCTATTCCTATTTGAGCCAAAAAGAAGAATGCAAAAATTTCTATGACAAAAAAGATAATGAAGGTGAGAGGTCGACCAAAATAATCAGAAAAAGCAGACCAGAATAATCTGCCCAGACCATTAAAGGCGCCAATCAAACCAACTATACCCGCCGCTTGCATTGGTGTATAATCCAGTTGTTGCTGAGCGATCTGACTGGCCTCTGAGATTAAAGCAATACCACAACTGATATTGATGAACATCATAAACCAGATCAGGTAAAATCTTTTTTCCCTCAGCGCTTCTTTACCTGTGATTTCAGTCAGAGAAAAAGTTTTTGTGTCTTTTACATCAGGTTGATAACCTTTAGGTAGATATGCTTCAGGTGGATTTTCAATATATGACGCCGATAGCATTATAAGTATAAAATAGATAGCACTTAAAATGAAAAAAGTAGTTGAAATGGAAATATTTTCAAACATGAATTGCATTAACGGACCAAAAATCAAAGACGATAAACCAAAGGCCATCACAACAATGCCAACGGCCAGACCTCTGCGGTCAGGAAACCATTTGACCAAAACACTTACAGGTGTGATATAACCTACACCAAGACCGATACCTGCAATGACGCCGTAGCTAATAAAAAACAAAGCCAAAGACTCTAAATGTATTGCAAGACCTGTACCTGCAATACCAACACCATAACAAATCCCAGCTAAAGTTGTACTTTTTTTTGGTCCGATTTTATTAACCCACTCACCTAGAAATGCTGCAGAAAGCCCCATCGTAAAAATAGTAATCTGAAAAGCCCATTTTACCGTAGTAGATTCAACACCAAATATGGCTTTAACCGGATCCGTAATGACAGAGAAGGCATAAACTGAACCTATTGAGATGTGTATGCCTATGGCGCACAATATCATTAACCACCTGTTCTTCATTTATTTTGATTTTTATGTATAAAAATATATTATGCAAAGATTACTAAATATTAAGTAACCTTTACGTTTATAGAAATGATTTTTTTAAGAATTAATTAAGCCAGCGCCTCGTTCTTTAGTTTATACGCCGAATTAACAGAATGTTTCATTAGCAAGGAAATGATGAAAGCCAAAACAAATAATCCTGAAAATACCTTTAGGGTAATGTCCAGTGAACCTGTAGTTTGCTTTACAACATCATAAATGGTGGGACCTGCTACACCTGCCAATGCCCAGCTCGCTAAAACCAAGCCATGAATAGCCCCAAGTTGTTTAGTGCCAAACAAATCTCCAAGAAAAGCCGGTAAGGTAGCAAAACCACCTCCGTACATCGTGATTACGGTAAATAAAATTGTCAGAAAGATGAGCTCTGTTCTGATTTGTGGCAAAAAGTAAAAAGCCAGAATCTGAAAGGCAAAAAACAGTACATATGTATTTGGTCTTCCTAAATAATCTGATAAACCAGACCAAAGCAAACGCCCTAATCCATTAAATACACCAATCAGTCCCACAACAGCTGCAGCTTCCATCGGCGTATAGTCCAGCTTTTCCTGCATTAATGGACTTGCTGCAGAAATGATAGCAATACCACAACTGATGTTGATAAACATCATGATCCAGATGTAATAAAAACGGCGAGAGTGAAAAGCCTCTTTTGCGGTGATGTTTGAGATGTCTTCCTTAATGGTTTTTGAAGCAGATTTGTCAAATCCTTGTGGAGCGTAGCCAACAGGAGGTCTTTCAATATATCTTGCTGAAGACAAAATCAAGACCAGATAAACGACGCCTAGAATGTAAAATGCATTAGTAACGCCAACGCCATCAAATAAATATTGCATTACAGGTCCAAAGATCAATGCTGATAAACCAAACCCCATGATAGCCATACCTGTGGCTAAACCACGTTTGTCAGGAAACCATTTTACAAGCGTACTAACGGGCGTAATGTATCCTAATCCCAATCCAATACCACCAATCACACCGTAACAGGCATAAAATAAAATTAAAGATTCTATTTGAACAGCTACACCCGAGCCTAAAATCCCTACGCCATATAAAATACCTGCAGCTGTTCCACTTACTCTCGGGCCGACTTTTTCAACCCAGGGACCCAAAAAAGCAGCAGAAAAACCTAAAAATAAAATGGCAATTTTAAAAGCCCATTTTATAGTGCTGCCTTCTACATCAAATATACCCTTTACAGGATTTGTCATGACAGAATAAGCATATACAGAACCAATAGAAATATGAATTCCTATTGCTGATAAGGCGATCAGCCAACGGTTTTTGAGTTTTGGAGTGGTCATAGTGCAGATTTTAGTTAACTGAGATTTCTTTAAAATAGGGTCTAAGTATAGACTGGGCTTTGTCCAACTCTTCTTTGGTGTTTTCTCTGGCGTCTTTCAATTGGTATTCCCAGCCCAATGCTTCCCATTTGTGCACACCAAGTTTATGATAAGGTTGGATCTCTATTTTTTCAATGCTTTCATAGTCCTTGAAGTGTTTACCAAGTTTTAGAAGTAATTCCGGATGGTCTGTCAATCCGGGAATTAAAACATAGCGTAACCACATGGTTTTTTTACTTTTTTCCCTGTAATTGGAAAAATTGAAAGTCGTCTGGTTATTTTTCATGCCGGTGATATGCTGGTAACCTTCTTCGGTCATGTGTTTAACATCCAGCATCACCAGGTCGGTGTATTTATCCATCAGGGTTTTTCCAAAATGGTTAAGAATCCTGCCATTTGTATCTAAAGCGGTATGAATTCCTGCTTCTTTTAACTTTCTGAATAAAGGAATGAGTGCTTTAGCCTGCAATAATGGCTCACCGCCCGAGACGGTTACACCACCTTTTTTGCCAAAGTAAGGTTTGGCTTTAATGATTTTTTCAAACAGTGCATCGGTTGTGTATTCTTTTCCGCCTTCCATGGCAATGGTATCCGGGTTGTGACAATACAGGCATTTCAGTTTACAGCCTTGCAAAAAAATCACAAACCGGATTCCGGGACCGTCATGGGTGCCAAAGGATTCCAACGAGTGAACGTTTAATATGTTATCTGCTGTTTTGATAAGCTTAAAATTTAGAAATATTGTTATGCCTGGCTTAAAAATACTTCGCCTGCCTTGAACTCTTTCGAGCAGGTTGGCAGGCGAAGCTAAGTTAAATTTACATGGATTCGTGAAACGATCTTGAAATCACTTCAAGTTGCTGTTCTTTGGTCAATCTGGTAAATATCACCGCATAACCGGATACCCTGATCGTTAACTGCGGATATTCTTCCGGTCTTTCCATCGCATCAAGTAGGGTTTCTTTGTCCAGTACATTGATGTTAACGTGCATAGCATTTTGATGAAAATACCCATCTAAAATACTGGTCAGGTTTTCTATTCTGGTTTCTAATGTATTACCCAGAGATTTAGGTACAATAGAAAAGGTATTAGAAATGCCGTCTTGAGCAGTTTCATAATCTATTTTGGCCACAGAGTTCAAAGAAGCGATTGCTCCCATTTCATCACGACCGTGCATAGGGTTCGCTCCAGGTGCAAAAGGCACGCCCAAAGCACGGCCATCAGGAGTTGCTCCTGTTTTTTTGCCATAGACTACATTTGAAGTAATGGTCAAAACAGAAAGCGTAGGTTTTGCATTTTTGTAAACCGGCAATTGTTGTAATTCGTAATTGAAATCTGCAACAGCTTTAGCCGCTAAGGAATCTACGCGGTCATCATCGTTTCCGTATTTTGGAAATTCACCTTCAATTTTGAAGTCTATAGTTAAACCTTCTTCATTTCTAATCGGTTTGACTTTAGCGTATTTTATGGCTGAAAGCGAATCTGCTACGATAGACAAACCGGCAATACCATAAGCAATATCAACATTGGGATTGGTATCAATCAATGCCATTTGCGCTTTTTCATAGTAATACTTGTCGTGCATATAATGAATGATGTTCATCGTATCATTGTAAACACGGGCAATTTCCTGCATGGCAATTTTGAAATTGGTCATGACCGTGTCATAATCCAAATATTCATCCTTGTATTCCGGAACACCATCAAAGATTTTCTTACCAGTCAATTCACAACGACCACCGTTTATGGCTAAAAGCAGTGTTTTGGCTAAATTGGTTCTCGCGCCAAAGAACTGAATGGATTTTCCAAGATCCTGGTGAGATACACAACAGGCTATACCGTAGTCGTCAGAACCTCTGGATTTGCGCATTAAAGCATCATTTTCAAATTGGATGGAAGAGGTCTCGATGGCCACTTTTGAACAGAAGTTCTTGAAATTTTCAGGTAGATCATCAGACCAAAGCACAGTCATGTTAGGTTCAGGAGATGGCCCTAAGTTGTATAAGGTATTTAAGAAACGGAAAGATGTTTTGGTGACTTTTGTTCTACCATCGCTAAACATACCGCCAATAGCTTCGGTAACCCAGGTGGGGTCGC